>CAYFIF010000067.1:0-8948 GCA_964343085.1 uncultured bacterium
AAAATGTTATATGACCAGGCTATGCTTTCAATGGCATATCTGGAAGCATACCAATTAACAAAAAATAATAAATATTCAAAAGTAGCAGATGAAATATTTACTTATGTACTCCGCGATATGACAGATCAAAAAGGCGGATTTTACTCTGCTGAGGATGCTGATAGTGAAGGTGAAGAAGGTAAGTTTTACACATGGTCATTAGAAGAGCTACTTGATATCTTAGATCAACGAGATGCTGAAATTATAAAAAAGGTCTATAACTTTGATAAAAATGGAAATTTTCTTGATGAAACTACTAGGACAGTTACCGGACTTAATATTCCTTATGTATCAAAAGACCTTAACAAAATTGCTTTGGAATTTGGAATATCATTAGTTGAACTAGAAAAAATTATCGAAAAAAATCGTGAGATATTATTTACTAAAAGGAAGCAAAGAATACATCCTCTTAAGGATGATAAAATCTTGACAGACTGGAATGGATTAATGATTGCTGCCTTAGCATATGGTGGATCTGTATTGAACAATCCTACCTATATTTATGCTGCTGAAAAATCAGCTAACTTTGTCATTGATAATTTAAAAGATAGCAGAGGACGCTTATTAAAAAGATATAGAAATAAAAATTCAAATTTTCCTCCTCACATAGATGATTATTCATTTATGGTCTGGGGCTTGCTTAATTTATACGAAGCAACCTATAACGCTAAATACCTTAAAGAGGCTATTGGACTATCACATATAATGGTAAGTGATTTTTGGGATGATATTGGTGGGGGATTTTTTGTTGGAGCAAATAATTCAGAAAAATTAATTGTTAGAACTAAAGATAGTTATGATGGAGCAGTCCCCTCAGGAAACTCTGTAGCAGTAATGAATTTATTTAGGATATCTCGTTTTGCTAATGATCCAAAATGGTCCGAATTAGCAAATAAAACTTTACGAGCCTTTACAGAGTCAAGCAAAAAAGCTCCTACCGGTTTCGGTCATATGATTAGTGCATTTATGTCTTTATTTAATAAATCAAAAGAGATAGTCGTTGTTGGAGATCTTAATCAAACTCAAACCAAGGAAATACTGAGGAAAATTCATTCAATCTATATTCCAGATAGAATAATCCTATTTAAGGATGTAAATAATAATAGTGATATTGAAAGAATCGCTGATTGGACTAAATCATATACGATGCTAGATTCAACTGTGACCATATATGTTTGCGAAAATTTCTCTTGCAAACTTCCAACTAATAATTGGGAAATTGCTAAAGATTATATAGATAATTGAATTAAAATTTTAGATGAATATGTATAAACTAGCCCTACACTGGAAAATTATTATTGGCTTAATTCTTGGTTTATTCTATGGAATACTTTCATCAAATCTTGGCCTAGGAAATTTCACCTCTGATTATATAGCACCATTTGGTTTAATCTTTATTAATCTATTAAAATTAATTGCTGCCCCTCTTGTTCTCTCTTCCTTAATAACTGGCGTAGCATCTTTGTCTGATTTAAAAAAATTAAGCAAAATTGGTAGTAAAACTATTTCAATCTATATTCTTACGACAGCTATCTCCGTCATAATTGGACTTTTTGTTGTAAATAGTCTAGCCCCTGGTACCACGGTTCCTCAAGAAATGAAAGACAAGCTAAAAAATACATATCAGGAAGATGTGATTTCTAAAAAAGGCTCGGCCTCTAAAGTAAAAACAAGAGGTCCTTTAGAACCAATTGTAGATATAGTTCCTAATAATTTTTTCCATTCAGCTTCAAATAATAGAAACATGCTCCAACTCGTTTTTGTAGCTATTTTTATAGGGATTGGTTTAATTCAACTATCTAAAGATAAATCTGAACCCTTACTTCGATTCTTTTCTAGTTTGAATGATGTAATTATTAAGCTAGTTGAAATAATCATGGAACTTGCACCAATTGGCGTTTTTTCTCTAATTGCTCAAACAATTAATAAAGTTGCTGGTCAAAATCCAGACCAATTATTTGAACTATTGGGTTCTTTAGGCTTTTATATGTTAACAGTTATTATTGGTCTTATTATTCATATGGGATTTACATATACTTTAATAATTAAATTTTTCACTGAACTTTCATTAAAAAGATTTTTTAAAGGTATTGCACCAGCTCAATTATTAGCTTTTTCGACCAGTTCAAGTGGCGCGACTTTGCCGATAACAATGGAGCAATGTGAAAAAGAGTTAGATGTCCCCGATGATATTTCTTCCTTTGTTCTTCCACTAGGAGCTACTATAAACATGGATGGTACTGCATTATATCAGGCAGTGGCAACTGTTTTTATTGCTCAAGCATTGGGATTAAATTTAGACTTAGCTGCCCAATCAACAATAGTTCTAACCGCAGTCTTAGCTTCCATTGGGACCGCAGCTGTTCCAGGAGCAGGTATAATTATGTTAGTAATTATCCTTGAATCTGTTGGTGTACCAAGTGAAGGGATTGCACTTATATTAGGAGTTGATAGAATTCTAGATATGATAAGAACAATGACTAATGTGACAGGAGACGCGACTATTGCTGTTTATATTGCAAATACGAGTAAATCAAATTCCAAAGAAAATTAAATTGTTTCGTAAAGATCTAAATGGATATAATTTTACTCGATAAATTTATTAAAATGCGGGTACGATCTGTATTTTTCGGACCTATAGTACATATAATCTGGTGCTGAACTCTATTTGCAAAAAACAGGTCTTCATAGATTTTATATCTGTGTTAAGAAAGTTTGCTGCCTTTAGGAAGCCCTATCGTTCTTTTAAACAAAGTTCGGTCCAATAAAACATCATACCCGCAAATTTAAACGAAACACAATAAAACCATGACAGAAAAAAATAAAAATAAAATACCTAGTGGATATAGCAAAGAAGATATTGAAAATAGATTGAAGTGGTTAAGAGATATTTCCAACTTCCCCTATGATACTGGTTTAAAAGACGATCCAGAAGAATTAAAGGGCATAATAGAGAATAATATAGGTTATATGAACATTCCAATGGCTATCGCTGGTCCATTAAACATTAAAGGGAAATATGCAAAAGGCCAATTTTTTGTTCCTGTCTGTACCCTTGAGGGATCTTTGGTACTTTCAATGAGTAGAGGAATGTATGCATCAAGTATTAGTGGGGGTACAACAGTTAAACACTACAGACAAGAATTATCAAGAGCCCCAATTTTTATATTTAACAACTTAGAAGAAAGCTCCAAATTTCAAAAATGGGTTTATAATAACTCTGATAAAATTAAAGTTGCGGCTGAGAGCACCACTAATCATGGAAAAGTTATTAGAATTGATCAATACCCAATTCAAAATTATGTTATTCTAGATATAGTTATGGATACTGGTAATGCTGCAGGACAAAATATGGTAACATTATCAGCAAAAATAGCTTGTGAACTTATTCAAAAAGAGACAAAGTATAACTATTTTCTTGAATCAAATTTAAATAGTGATAAAAAAGCATCAATCCGTAATATGCTTCTTGGGCGTGGCCATGCAGTAATTGCAGAAACGACAATTGATGATAATGTAATGAAAAGAATTTTGAAAGTTGATCCAGATGTGTTAAATGATAACTGGGATTTTTTGCCAATTATATCAAGCATGGCTGGAACTCAGGGCAATGGTGTCCATGTATCTAACGCATTGACAGCAATTTATATGGCGACAGGCCAAGATACAGCCTGCGTCGCCGAAAATTCGATTGCCCATCTTGGCATAGAAAGAAAAGAAAAAGCCCTTAAGTTTAAACTTACCCTACCTTCTCTTACAATTGGAACTGTTGGAGGGGGCACTCGCTTAAAATTACAAAAACAAAATCTCGCACTTTTGGGTTGTGATGAAGGAAAAGACTCCTCTAAAAAATTAGCTGAGATCATAGCTGGAGCAACTTTAGGTCTTGAAATATCTCTTTTTTGCGCTATTGGATCACATACTTGGACTGATGCACACATGAAGTATGGTAGAAAATAAAAAACCCTAATGGATGTTATTAATAATCCAAAGTATTCATATCTTATTAAGCAACAGCCTTTTTACTTTAAAATTTTTAAAACATTTTTTTATAATTATGCTAAAATTGTTTTCAAACTGTACACACCTCTAAAGGTACATGGAAGAAAAAATATCCCTGATAGTTCATTTATTTTGTCCAGTAATCACAATAGTCACATGGATGTAGCACTTTTATCTGTAGCCACAAAAAAAAGCTATAACCAAATCGCAATGCTTGCTGCAAAAGATTATTTTTTTGATAGTTGGATAAGGCGGAATTTGATTAATATGGGTATGAACCTAATTCCCATAGATAGAAAAAAAAATGGTATTCGAAAATTCTCTATAGATAAAACTCTCGCTTTATGCAAAAACTTTATGGATTTAGGCAAAAGAAATCTTATCATGTTCCCTGAAGGAACTCGTGGTAAGCCTGGCATATTGATGCCATTTCAAAAAGGTACTGCAATGTTTTCCATCCATTTAAATAAACCAATTTTACCAGCTGTTATTTATGGTTCACATAAAGTTTGGCCCAAAGGAAAAATATTCTTTAGTACACCTAAAAATATTTTTGTTTACATTTTAAAACCAATTTACCCCAATAAGTTTTTAACCTCGGATAATCCAACTAAAAATGAGATTGAAATAGCAACAAAAGAAATCACATCATTTTTAGAAAACACTATAAAAGAAAAAAGTAAATTATTATATGGATAAATCAAAAAAATTTTTCGCTGTAAATGATACAAACTGGGGCCATCGTTGGGGGTATAAAGATTCTGCATTTATTTCCAAGGGAGAAAAAGCTGTAAAACTATCTGGTAATAGATATGATATATGCGGTAAAAATCTTCCCGGGCTTATACCTTTTGCTGAAGAAGTTTTAGGTATAAAAATTTTATCAGATCCTCAAATAAAAGAAGTAGAAAAAAAACATATTGCGAAAAAAAAAATAAACCAAAATTTCATGGATGAACTGGTCTCTTTATTTGAAGAAGACAGGTATGATACTAGCGATAAAGAAAGACTCCTGCATAGCCATGGACAAACAACATCAGATGAAATTTATAAGGTGCTATACTCAAAACTAGATAGTTTCGCTGATTTAGTGTTTTATATTGAAAGCGAAGAAGAGGCAAAAAAACTAATAAGTTTAGCTGAGAAGCATAATGTTTGCTTAATCCCATTTGGAGGTGGAACAAGCGTTTCAAATGCCCTCAAAATTCCAAAAAATGAAGATAGGATGGTAGTTTCGGTTGATACAAGGAGAATGAATAAAATTGAGTATATTGATGAAAAAAACCTCCTTGCCACTGTTCAGTCAGGAATTTTAGGTATTGATCTTGAAAAAAAATTAAAAAAAATCGGGTATACCGCCGGACATGAACCAGACAGCATTGAATTTTCAACCCTTGGTGGTTGGATTTCTACAAATGCGTCTGGGATGAAGAAACATCGATATGGTAATATAGAAGATATTGTGCAAAATATAACCCTTCTAACTCCAAAAGGGACTATAAATCAAATAAAACCATTAACCCGTTCATCAATAGGTATAAAAGCACAAAATATGATTTTTGGATCAGAGGGGAATTTTGGTATTATTACAAAAGCCACTATAAAAATACACAAAATACCCGAAGCCTCTACTTTTGAGTCTATTTTATTTCACCGTTGGGAAGATGGTGTGAATTTTATGTATGAAGTTGCACATTCAAATCTAATTCCAGCTAGTTCAAGACTTATGGACAACTCAATGGTTAGGTTTGCGAGTGCATTAAAAGAAAAAAAAACTGGCTTTGATAAAATTATTGATTCTATTAAAAATTTTTGGGTATTTAAAATTAAAGGATTTGATCCAAAAAAATGTGTTGTTGCAATTTTTAAAATGGAAGGAACCACTCAAGAAGTTAAATACCAGAGACGCAACCTTAAAATTTTAGCAAATAAATATCAACCTGTTTTTGCTGGGCCGGGGCAAGGGAAAAGTGGCTACAATCTTACCCTTGCTATAGCATATATAAGAGACTTCTTCATGGATCAAAATATTATTGGTGAAACTCTTGAAAGCGCAGTTCCTTGGTCTGATGTAATAAAAGTAAGTGAAGCAGTCACAAATAGACTAAAAGAACTTCATAAAAAACATAATCTACCTGGTAAATTTCTTTTTGGATCCAGGCTATCTAAAGTTTACCATAGCGGAGCATGTATGTATAACACCATTGCCATGAGCTTTAAAGGGATTGAAAACCCAGAAGAAGTTTTTGGTGAAATTGAATATGAGCTTAGAAAAACAATCATTGCTAATGGTGGATCTATTTCTCATCACCATGGTGTTGGGAAACTTCGTAAAAACTTTATACCAAACACGATTTCCAAAGGGAGCATAAATCTAATTAAGGATATAAAATCTTCCCAAGATCCAAAAAATATTTTCGGTATTAGAAATAATATTTTTAGTGACTAATTCTAGCCTAATACAATTTTAATTTGAGATTAAACAAAAAAGTTTTCATTATTACTGGAGCATCATCTGGCATTGGAGAGGCTTTATCAAAAAGTCTTGCGCAAAGAGGAGCTATTATCGTTTGTGCTGCTCGTAGGGAAAACGAATTAAGACGAGTCACTGATGAAATAATTAACAAAAGTGGTACAGCCTTATCAGTTAAAACTGATATTACAAATGTTGCTGATTGTAGATTTCTTATTAAAAAAACTATTGAGGAATATGGAAGAATTGATGGATTAATATTAAATGCAGGCTTAAGTATGTGGTCAAAGTTTGAGGACATCAAAGATATATCATATTTTCAAATATTAATAGATACAAACTATTTGGGCGCAGTTAATTGTTGTCATTTTGCCCTTCCATATTTAAAAAAAACAAGCGGTAAAATAATTAGTTGCTCTACTGCACAAGCTCTAATGGGATTCCCAAATCATTCGGGTTACGCTGCATCAAAACATGCACTACATGGGTTTTTATCTACAATCTCTATAGAATTAAAAGGCCAAATCACCTTTCTAGAAATAATTCTTGGATGGATAAAAGATACTAACCTTAGAAAAAATGCATTTGGCTCGCATAGCAATGTTGAATCAACAAAAATCAGGAAGCATACTAAAGAAGCCATTGATTTGGATGAATGTATAAAAAAAATTGTTGATGCAATTAAAAATGAAAAAACTGAAGTCTATATTCCTAAAAAACTAAAACTAATACCTTTTTTAAAATTATTTTTTGGATCATTTCTTGAGTCAAAAACCATTCAAGCAATTAATAAAAATCAAAAATGATTACACTATTTTAGGGTTTAATCGTAGAATATTTTTGATCTTGTCTGGGTTTGCTCTAATCTTCAGTTTAACACCATCAGAATCATAGTCTCGACTGATAACATCAACTCCTTCTTCAGCATAGTTTATCATTTTACCCTGCTCATAAGAAAAAATTAGTTCTATCGTTTTGTAATCCTTTTTAATTTTTTTTAAAATTTCTTGCTTTAATTCACGTAATTGAAGGTGGCTCAATGCTGAAATCGATACAGAATTGGGAAAAATCATACTTTTTTCTTTCAAAATTTTCACATCTTTAATTAAGTCTACTTTATTTAAAATAATTATATTTTCAATTTTGGAGGCACCCAATTCCTCAAGAACTTCATCAATAATTTCCACATGATTTTCCATTTGTGGAGAACTAATATCAAAAACTTTTAGAATTAAATCCGCTTCTAAAACCTCTTTCAGGGTACTATTAAATGAAGCTACTAAATTGTGAGGAAGCTTACGAATAAATCCCACAGTATCACTAAGAAGAATAGGATGATTATCATCTAAGTTTACTTTTCTTATCGTAGTATCAAGAGTAGCAAATAATCGGTCTTTTATATAAACATCTGATTTTGTTAAAGCCTTAAATAATGTGGATTTCCCCGCATTAGTATAGCCAACTAAAGCAACTCTAAATTTATTCCCCCTCTTTATGCCTTGAGTAGACCTTTCTTTATTAATTTTATTTAAATCTTTATTCAGTTTAGTAATCTTTGTTCTAATAATCCTTCTATCAATCTCAATCTGAGTCTCTCCCATACCTGCTCTTGTACCAATCCCGCCCATTTGCCTTTCAAGATGAGTCCATTGTCTAGTAAGCCTAGGCAATAGATATTGAAGATATGCAAGCTCAACCTGAGTCTTGGCTTCTTTTGTTCGCGCATGTTTTTTAAAAATATCTAAAATAATTCCACTACGATCAATTATTTTAATATTCTTTGCTAATTGGTAATAATTTTTAATTTGTGCAGGACTGAGCTCATCGTCAAATACTATCAAATTGACACCAAGCTCTTTAGCATTTTCAATGAGTTGTATTGCCTTTCCTCTACCAATGAAAAATGCAGGGTTTATTTTAAGTAACTTTTGTGTATGCCTACCAACAACACTAGCTCCAGCGGTATTTGCAAGCATTTCTAATTCATCCAAATGCTGAGATACATCATAGGTATTTAATTCTGGTAGTATAACACCAACTAGTAGTGCTTTTTCTTGTGTATTTAATGCTAGCACAGCACTATGATTTCATATTTTTTTTATTTGGACGACCAATTATAGACTCAATAAAAACAAAAACAATGCCAATAAAAAGAAAGATTTTCCACAATGCCTTGCCATGTCTTATTTCTGAAAAATATTCTAAAAAATTTTTCATATCAATTGATATCCATCTCATATTTTTATATGGTATTATACCTGATAATATTTTTGGAGATATAACATTACCTAACTGTTCTTTTTCATGGAGTGTTGTAGCAAAAGAAGTATAAGTATCACCATCTGAAAGTACCTTATAAATACCTAATTCATAAGTATTTTTGATTTTAATACTCTCTTTATTAAAGTCAGGTACAATCATAAATTTTTCGCCT
>CAYFIF010000068.1:0-8906 GCA_964343085.1 uncultured bacterium
CAATATTGATTATTATTCTCAGGATTTAAAGTTAATTTATAAATATCAATTAAATCTGGCTCATTTACTGTATGGCTCCAACCGAGACTAGGATTATGGCCTATAAGTGGAGTAGGAGATCCTGGAAACAGACCCCCATAAAAATCCCAACCTTCCTCACTGATTAAATGGACTTCATACCAAGCCACTGGGCCCTCCCAAGGCTGGTGGGTATTAATCATTAATCTCGTAAATCTATCTTCTGACCTTGATGGACTTACAGCAAAAACATTACTCGCTACCATATCCATTGAGAATGGAGTTATAAAGGGTTTTTCTAAGCTCTCACTATAATCTTTATTATTATTATTATTGATTAGTCTACGAATCTCACCATCTGCTCCCATAAATAAAGGTAGCCTATGAGAAAAGCCTGCAACTATATCTTTTTCATCTATTGGGAAAACACCTTTTACCGATTTTTTTGGATAATTTTCAACATAGAGATTTAGACCCTCAGCATAAGCTTTACAAATTTTTTTTACATCATCAGGAACCTGTTCTGAATAATTTTCATTAACATTTTGATAAAAATTCATTAATCTTACATAATAATCATTAATAAAAAAGGATAAATCACCTACAGATTGGTATTTTTTCTTCCGAATTTTTAACAAAGATTTGAATGAAATAAGCCTATTTTTTTTTAATTCTGATAGTCTTCCTAAGCTAGCGATGTAAACATCTTGAATGGTTTCAAAATCATCTTGAGCGTGAGCATAGGCAAGACCAAAAGAAACATCTGCATCTGTTTTACCATATATATGTGGTACACCCCAGCTATCTCTTAAAATCCTTGCTGAGTAATTAGAGCTAGAAATTTCTAATTCTGCACTTAGTAAAATCGTTGAAAATTTTAAAACAAGAATAATTGAGGATTTCTTTTTTCTGAACACAAAAATATTAATCAATCAGGATAATTAACAATAACCCCAGCATCAATTTGATTCCACTCTTTGAATTTTTTCATTATTAAAATAAATATGTCTGATTCTAAAAAATTTTCTAACCAGATTGAGATTTTTGGAAATTCTTGTCTAAATCTTAGCAATTCAACATTCGCAAATTGTCTAATAAAGGGAAAAATTGCAATATCCGAAAGAGTTTCTTTATCAGAAACTAGATACTGACTGCTATTTAATCTTTCTTCATAATCTTGAATTATTTCTACACACTTTTTACGATAGTATTCTTGACTAAACTCTGGATATCTAGTGTGATATTTATATAAATCTAAACGTTTTTTGAACTGAAAATCATTCTTGTAAATTAAATCATCTTGTAAATCCAATTTTTCAGTATACCAGTTCTGATGTTTATTTGTACTTAATGACCATTTCATAATATCTAAACTTTCATCTAATATATTACCATCTTTTAGATCTAATACTGGGACAGTTCCTTTTGGAGATATTTCATATAATTTTTGTGGTCTATTCTTTAATAAAATTTCTCTGTGCTCATAAATTATCTTATTATAATTCAATGCCATCCGCGCTCTTATTGCATATGGACACCTTCGAAAACTATATAATATTGGATTATTCATTTTCTTTTATAATCTTTGGCTTAATTCGTTTATTAAAAAATGTTCTGGAAATGACTTTTTCTGGATCCTTTCTTAATTTTTTTTGTTCCTCTTCAGGAAGTAATGAAAATCTTTGACACTCCTTTGAGCAACATCCATCCAGAATTTTACAACAGGATTTACATTGAATAAATAAAATATGACATGCATTATTTTGGCAATCAGTATGGTCATCACATGGGGTTCCACAAATATGGCATTCAGCAATAACATCATCAGTAACACGTTCTCCAAGTCGATTATCAAAAACAAAATTCTTACCAATAAATTTGGACTCTAATTTTTTTTCAGCTACATCATGGGTATATTGAATAATACCTCCTTTCAACTGATTAACATCCCTAAATCCTTGCTGTATCAAATAAGCACTCGCCTTCTCACATCTTATTCCACCAGTACAATACAATAAAACTTTATCGTTTTCATGACCTTTTAAAATTCGTTTTACCTCAGGTAAAAGTTCTTTAGAAATTTGAACATTTGGAACAACTGCACGATTAAATCGACCTATTTCACTTTCATAATAATTACGCATGTCTACAACAATGGTATCAGGATTATCAAGAGCATCATTATAATCTTTTGCACTTAAATGATTACCAACCCTGTTCATCGAGTAAGTGTTTTTAGGAACACCATATGCCACCAATTCTTTACGGACTTTTATAGTTAGTTTATAAAATGATTCTCCTTCCTGTAGAGCTCTTTTTAGCGGTATATCAATTAATTCTGGGTAATGATTTAATGTAATTAAAAAATCAGGCCAATGAGGTTCGGGGACACTTAACTGCGCATTTATTCCTTCATGGGCAACATAAATTCTGCCAAAAACTTTTATTTTTTCCCAGCTCCTATAAAGAGAGTCGCGGAAAGTATGTGGATCTTCACAAAAAAAGTATTTATAGAATGATACTGTTTTTCTTTCAAATGGTTCCGCCATTAATTCACTTTTTAGAATATCTCGATCTTTTTTATTGTATAATGTTTCTTTTTTCTTTCTCATCATTTAATAATTCTTCTTAAAAACCCATTCTCTTTTTCAAGAATATATTTTGCCTCATCTAGCGAACAATTTAATTTCTCCATAACAACAGCAATTTTTACAGACTTTTTGGCTTCAAATAATTTGCTCTTTGATTTTTCATAATTTAGTCCGGTCAGTTTTTTGATAATTCTAGCTCCTCTATCAATAAGTTTTTCATTTACTGCCAATAGATCTACCATCAAATTTCCATAAACCTTTCCTAAACTAATCATTGTTGTGGTTGAAATCATATTTAAAACCATTTTTGTTGCAGAACCTGCTTTCATTCTCGTAGAACCAGTTACAACTTCAGGCCCAGTATCTACATGAATAACAACGTCAGCATCAGCAATCTTAAAAGGTTCAGGGTTTGTAATAAGATAAACTGTCTTAACTCCCCTACTCTTTGCAAAATCTAGTGCAGAAATGACGTATGAAGCAGCACCACTACAAGAAACACCAATTAATGTATCTCTTCCATTTAAATTAAATGGCTCTAGATCATTTACTGCTTTTTGAGATTTATCCTCAGCACCCTCAATGGAATTTCTAAGTGCATCATCTCCACCAGCAATTATGCCAATGAATAGTCCTTTTGGTGCTGAAAAGGTTGGTGGAATTTCAGAGGCATCTAGCACACCTAATCTGCCACTAGTACCTGCCCCTATATAAAAAACCCGCCCACCATTTTTGATGGACTTAATTGTAAGTTCCACGACTTGCTCAATTGAAGGAATTGCCAGTTCAACAGCCTTAGCAACAGTTTGGTCCTCGTAATTTATTGTCCGCAAAATATCTGAGTTTGACATAACATCAATTTGATCAGAATTAGGGTTTTGTTGTTCAGTATTTAGATCACCACGTGATTTCATAGACCTTAAATTACAGCACCATGAAGGTGTGGAAAAATATAACTCTTGAACTTCCAGGATATGACCTATCCTATATTTTTGAACAACTAAATAACCTGGATATTCTTTCGATCACTATCAAAGATAAACGCAATGAAATTGAATCCGACTGGTTTGAGGATCATAAAAATCCTACTGCTCTAAATGGAGATACTCACAATATTATAATTTTGGTAGATATTGATACGAATGTTACAGACTTAATAGCTAAAATTAAATTCCAACTTAAAATTGATTACTCCCCAAACTACACAACGAAAATTTTTCAAGATAGAGATTGGGTAACCTATACCCAATCCCAATTCTCAGCTATACAAATCAGTAAATCAATGAGAGTTATACCTCCGTGGAAGACCAGTCCTACTTTTGAAGGGAAAAGTATAATTATTCAACCTGGAAGTGGATTTGGCACAGGATCTCATCCAACAACCCACATGTGTCTAAAATGGTTAAATTCAAATATAAAGGGCGGGGAATCTTTGCTTGACTACGGTTGTGGTTCAGGAATTCTTTCAATAGCAGCCAAAAAACTAGGTGCCAAGATTGTTAAAGGTATTGATATTGATTACCAAGCGATTAATAACGCAAATCTAAATAACAAACTAAACAAAACTGAGATTCCTTTTATTGTTAGTGATAATTATATACCAAAAAAAAAGTACCAAATTGTAGTAGCAAATATTCTACAATCTATTCTCATTTATTTGGCACCTAAATTATCAGAGGCTGCAAATGAAAAGCTTGTACTTTCGGGGATATTAAAAAAACAAGTCCCAGAAATCTCTGAGATTTTTAATCCCTGGATTAAACTGGAAATCAAAGATGAGATGGATGGATGGATATTGTTGGAGGGATCAATTAAATAAAGAAAAATATCGTTTTGCCTCTTTCATTACCTTTGGAGCTAAAAGAAGTGTACTAATCATTGTTGGGATTACCATCAAAGCAAATGCGCTATCAACAATGTTTAAAACCAAATCTAGTTTTATAATTGCAGAAATAATTATTGTAGAAATATAGAACCATGAATGAAAAGCTTTTGCATTTGTGCCAAACAAATAAGATGTGCATTTCCTCCCGTAATATGCATATCCAAACATGGTTGAAATTGCAAAAGTAATTGCAGCAACAATCAATAATAATTCGCCTATAAAACCCAATTCTTTGCTAAAAGAGTCTATCGTAAGCTTCACACCTGTTTCTCCATTCTGATATTCTCCACTTATTAATATAACCAACGCTGTTATAGTACAAACTATTATAGTATCAATAAATGGTCCAAGCATAGCAACAAGACCCTCTCTAATTGGTTCATTGGTTTTTACCGCACCATGTGCCATAGTCTCTGTTCCTGTGCCAGCTTCATTTGAGAATAGCCCCCTTCGCACACCAATAATAATCATAGAACCTAAAGTACCTCCTTGAATCGCACTCCCAGTAAATGCATCATAAAAAATCAGATTAATCACTGGAATTATTTGATCGATATTTTTAAAAATAATTGTTACTGCACCAAATAAATATAGCGTGACCATAAACGGTACCATCCTAGATGCAACATTAGATATACGCGTTATTCCTCCAAAAACAACAGCGCCCACCAAAAAGGCAATAAATATGCCAGTAGTTAAATTTCCATAAGTAGCATTATTTTCAAACATACCATATGGTTTATAAATAAAGTTCATAATAACACTACTTAATTGGTTTGCTTGAAAAAATGTTAAAGTTCCTATTAGGCCAGAAATAGCAAACATATTTGCTAAAGGTTTAAACTTAGGGCCCAAGCCTTCTTCAATAAAATACATAGCCCCACCCTGGATTTCTCCTTTATCATCTTTACCACGATACATAACTGCAAGGGTGCAAGTAAAAAACTTAGTAGACATACCAATTATTGCCGTAATCCACATCCAAAATATTGAACCCGGCCCACCCATATGAATGGCTATTGCAACTCCTGCTATATTACCCATACCAACTGTACTCGCAAGAGCACTAGTAAGTGCTTGAAAATGTGATATCTGACCAGGATCATTCTCTGAATCAAATTTGCCTGTAAGAACTTCAAGCGCATGCTTAAAATAAAAAAATGGAAGAAGTCTACTATAAACGGAAAAAAACATACCCCCACCTATTAATAAGATCACTAAGGGTGTTCCCCATAAAATCTCAGCAATATTTGCTATAACATTGTTAATACTATTAAATATATACGTAATTATCTCTTTCTCAAGTTTATCTAAAAAATAACATAGTAAATTAGAATCGCTTCTACAAATATTATAAGAAGAATAATGATAAGAAAACTAGATATATACCTCACCAAAACTTTTTTTTCAATTCTGGTCTTATCAATTATAGCATTTTTATTAATGTTCCTAATTGTAGATCTTATTGAGAATCTGGATAGATTTATAGATAATAATGTCCCATCAAAAATAGTAGTTTTATATTATTTGTATACAATCCCTTGGTTTGTTAGCATAGGTTTACCAATGTCAATGTTAATCGCTACTGTTTTTTGTTTTGGTAACTTAGTCAAAACTAATGAGTGGACCGCGTTAAAAGCATCAGGTGTTAGTATTTATAGAGCAGCTAGACCACTATTGTTGATAGGCCTAGCAATTAGTCTTTTTTCATTTATCTTAGATAATAAAGTGGTAGCACATGGAAACGAAAAACGATTTGAAATAGATCGAGATTATGTAAAAAGAAAATCAAGACATAAACTAAAAAACACACTAAAAGACGTATTCTTGCAAAAAAATACCAGTATCCATATTTCTCTTACAAAATTTTTAATAGATAAAAATATTGGATATGGTTTTTTATGGGTTGACTTATCTAAATCAAACGTGACTAAAAGGATAGATGCAAAAAAAATAAATTGGGATTTTGGATTATCAAAATGGAAATTATCAGATTATTCAATCCGGGTATTTAATGAATCTGGCATCGAAGAATCCGTTGCTCTTTCAAATAAAGATACTATTATGAGTTTAGGCTTTCTTCCAAATGAAATACAGCAACAATCCAGGAAGCCAGATGAATTAGATTATTTTTTATTATCAAAAAGAATAATTCAATTAAAAGAAAATGGCGTAGATACGACCCGATGGGAAGTAACGCGTTACTTAAAAATATCTTTTATATTTACAAATATTATTGTTGTTCTTTGTGGAATCCCACTTGTTCTATTGAAAGAGAAAAATAGTTTATCAGCTGGCGCAGGTCTTGGAGTCTTTGTTATTTTTGGATATTACGCATTAATTAAATTTGGTCAATCTTTAGGTTTCAAAGGTATCCTTACTCCTATTTTATCTGCTTGGATAGGAAATTTTATTTTCTTTTTCTTTGGAATTATTCTTCTACTAAAGGCAAGAACGTAAGCAGTGTTTTAGATTTTAGTTTAACCCAATCGTTTCTAATAACTTACTTAAAAACCCTTCTTTTTGATCACCTTCTCCATCTTTAACATTCCTGCTTTTAAGGCTAGTTATAGTTATCCCCGCAGAAATATTTAATCCTTTCATTGTATGTATCCATAGACCATTTCTAAAAGCAAAACCTAAATCAAAAATGATTGGACCTTTATGGTATCCAAAACCCAGACCAAGTTCACTAAGATCACCACCAGCCCAAGCATAACCGATTCTCATAGGTGTGCTTGGCATTTTGGTCCATTCAACACCAATAGACCATCTCCATCCCTGCTTTGAATAATACGCATTTTGGAAACCAGTAACCAAATCAGATGCAATTAAAAAGGTTTCAAGTTGTTTTGATACTCCAAAGCGAAATATCGCAGGATAATCAGTAGTAAATTTAGATGTATCAGGGAAAAATGATGTCTCATTAACAAATAAAGTACTATCTGATAATTTATCAGCTCTCAAAGTGTCGATAGCGTATGTAAATAAAATTGATTCGCCCGGATCTAGTTGATCATCTCCAAATTCAAAAGGATAAAATCCAAAACTATTACCTGGCTTAGCCAAACTCTTATTCCAATCAATGTTACCAAAAATATTTATCAATGAAGCTCCGATAGACCACCCATTAATTGGTCTAGATACGATCCCCATATCAAACGCGAATCCTGTTCCACCTAAACCCTGTCTTATAACATATCTACCAGAGCCAATAATACCTAAGTCACTAGTTTCTAAATTTGCTCTACTGGAATCCTCATCAATCCCTAAATAAAAAAGACCCTGTAATCTCTTAATGGTAAAACCTAGTGATGCAAATTGAAAAGGCATACCAAAAGTAAATGCAAGTTCATTTACACCTAAAATTTCATAATTAAGCTCCATATCTAGATCAGTCTTTTGAGCATTACCATAAAACATAAACTCAAGTAATCCAATAGGCAGACGATAATTACTTAAAAAAATATTGTTTGAGGTAAAGGCTAAGTTACCCTTTGAGATATTCAATATGGGGGTTGGGATGTGTAAATCTTGAAAAAATGATAATCCATCTGAATCTCTAAGTTGCCGAAAAATTTGATCTTTCTCTGATGTATCGAGTGTGTCTCCACTATATTTGGCCATATTTTCTATTGAAAAAAAATTCCCAAGAATTCCAAAGTCTATTTGCCCAATTTGCATCATAAAGGGACGGTTTTGTTGAAGACCAATTAATCCAGGATTATATCCTATAGAAAAAATACCATCTGCTATTGTAGTATATGAACCAGCTAAACCGACTACACGAGGATCACGCTTTGTCTGGGAAAAACATATGCAAAAAGATATTAATATTAAATAGAAATATTTCATTACTTTCTAGAAGCCATTTTAGGATTTGGCTTATTTTTATTAATTACTCTTGAAGAGTTTCTTATTTTTAGATACCATCCATTCATGTCTCTTGCACTACCATCAGAGCTAATTATACGTAACCTTAAAGAATCAGTCTCCACTATACCAGAGGGAGTCCATGAATAAGAACCAGTATTATTTATGCCTCCAACAATTAAAGACCAATCACCTTCAATATTTACATCAATACTATCAGGGTCTGATTCAGCATTTGCATAATGTAAATCAACTTTTTCTACACTTCCACCATATGTTTTCCATTGAATATCATAGGATTGGTTAGTGTATAAAGTTTCACCACCATTCGGGTAAACTATTACTAATTCATTTTTCGCAGCACCAAATACACCTCCACTACTTAGGGTAAACGTTAGAAATGAATTCATTTCTAGATAATCATATTTAGATAAAAATACTCCCTTACCATCTGTACCAGGAATAAAAAATCTTGGCATGATAAAATGATTTCCATAATCAGTTAATAAAAATATTTTATTTGTGTCTATTGTACTAAA
>CAYFIF010000069.1:0-8879 GCA_964343085.1 uncultured bacterium
GCCAATGAGCGGGATGACCAATATAAAATAAATATTTATTTTTCAATTTTTATTTGTTAGAAAAAATGTTTTTTAATTGAAGGGAGGTATAGTCAGAGAAAAATTGTTCTAGATTATTTCCGGTATTTAATTTTAATTCATTAATAAAATTTGGATTATTGATTAATCGACTTATTATTTCTGATAATTGATATATATCCTTAGATTCAAAAAATATTCCATTATAGCCATCGATCAAATAATCTTCAATCCCACCCACTTTAGATGCAATAACTGGTAGCCCACATGCTAGCGCTTCAATGCCAACTAACCCTAGAGGCTCTTCTCTTGATGGGAAAACAAATATATCTCCTAAGGCATAAATTTCAGGGAGTTTTTTTTGATTAATTTTTTTTATAAATGTGAATATTTTTTTTAATTGTGGCCTTTTTATAATTTCATTCTTTATTTTTAAAAGTTCTGGACCTTCTGAGCATATTACAACGTGTATTTTTTTTATTTCTTCATTACTTAATTTGTCGATTGCATAAAAAAACAAATCAAGCCCTTTTCTTTTTATTGCATTCCCTATGAAAAGCAAAACAATTTTATTTATTGGTATTGAATATGTTTTTTTGACTATTATTTTTTTATCTGGATCGTATTTATAGAATATTTCATTATTTACACCAGGATAAACTTTTTTAATCTTTTTTTGGATTGAATAGGTTTTAATTAGTTTATCCCTTATGTCATTACTGTTGGCAATTACGACATCTGATTGTTTTAAAGTAAAATCACACAAAATTTTGTAAACTATTCCTTTTGAGGCGTATAGGTTAACATCTCCACCATGAATATGTGTTAAAAGTCTTTTTTTTAATAGTTTTTTAAAAATTGCACCAATAAAACCACTTATAATAATTCCATGAGGGTTAATTGTTTTAAATTGATGAAGCTTAAAGCATAATGGGATTAAACCCAGAATGAATATTGTATATTTGATTATATTAGCTGGGATAGATTTATAATTTGTAGCATTTGGCCAAATATCAAATATTTTATTATAGTAAACATATGAATTAATGCCTCTGTATTCTAATTGCTCTTTAATATTTTTTATAAAAGTCTGTGCAGTAGGGTTAATTTTTGTTGGATAAGAGTTACAAATAATTAGGTTCGTTAATAGTTTATTGCTTTTCATTATTAGAAAGTAATTTATTATTATTTTGTGCTAGAAAATAGTAGAACAATGAGCCCGCAGTTACTGAATCAATAACATGTCCTCCAAAAAATGCATAGAGCATAAACAAATACAAAGTGACACTATTTCCTAGGTCCCCTGTTTGGTAAAATCTAAAATTATTTAATAAAATTAATAATAGTAGAAAAGTTCCTATTATTCCATATTTGAAAAAAAAATCAAAAATATCCATTGATGCATTTTTAAACCAAAATTCACCTCTTTTTTCCCAAAATATATTTTGCCCGGTGAAGCTAGAGCCTATTATAAGAATAAATTTGTCGGAAAAAGATTTTTCCATTTGGTTAATTAAAGAAGCAGATCTTCGAAAGGTAACTGAGGTTGCTAAATTCAGGGTTTGATTTTTTGAAAGCCCGCCCACCTTTTCTGCTGCTTTCATCGATTTTTGTATATTTATGCCAAATCTTTTTTGGTAAGAATTATTTATTGCTTCAATAATTGGAGTCCTAACAATTATAAGGATCGTAAATAATGGAGCTAGAAAAAATAGTTTATTTTTATGGGTGAAATTTCTTGTAGTCAAGAAAGCAATAGGGATAATAAAACCAAATATGCTTTTTGAAGCAATAATGAAACCATTAAAAAAGCAAATTATAACTGCAACTATGCTTTTTCTAAATTTGTAATTTAGAACAAAAAATGAGAAAAAAATTAAGTTTAATACTGATGCTGAATTACCACCTTGGAACATTCCCTTAGACGTGCCTTCAAATCTATATGACTCGAGCCCAAACCCAAAAAAATAACCAATAATTATCGATATTGAAAAAATAATAAAATTGGAAAAAATTATTTTTTCTTTCAAATCAAATAGTTCCTTTGATCTGTTTTTTATATAGACAAATAAAAATATTAAAAATTGCAACCTTAGTATATAAGGAAAGTTTTCATAAATATATCTGTTATTTAATCCAATTTTATAGTTTATTAACATATTTATAATAAAATAGAGAAAGAGAATAATGGAAAGAAGTTCATCAAAAAATAGTTCACCTTTTTTGAATTGAATCAAATAATAAATAACAAATAAGGCTAGGATAGGTCCTCTTATCCAATATCCAATATTAAAAAGAGGATTAGTTATTCCAAGATAAATTCTTGTATAGCCACTAATTGCATCAATTAGGAGAAACCAAATAAGATAATATTTAATTATAGTAGATATTTTTAACACAAAATTCAGTCACTTATATTTTTTGAAAATGATTTGAATATAATTAATCCAGTTATCATTTGATAACCAATACCTATAATTACACCTATCAAATAGCCAAATGCAATTCCATTCAGTTTGTAGATTGGTGTTAAAATCATCCAAGCAACCACCGATGAGAATAATATCATAATTCCTCCAATATTAGGATAAATCACATATTTAGTTGCATATAGAAAGGTAACAATAGGTACTGAAATAATTCTTATGAAGATTGCTGGAATCATTATTCTTAAAATTGCACTTCCGTTTATAAAAGAATTTCCAAATAGTGATAATATTTTACCGGAAAATATAAAAAAGGGCAGTAGAACAATAATTCCTACTAATAATAAGAATAATGAAGATGTTAATATAGTTTTTCTTAATAATTTTTTCTCTCCTGCGCCATATAGGTTTGAGATTTCTGGTAAAAGTACTTGGCTTAATAGTCTGGGTATAAACATGACGATACTTATAATTGCTATTACAGATGAATAAATACCAGCTTCAGAATTTGATAAATAGAAACCAATAAATAGCATTGATATGTAGCTTGTTCCAGCACTCGAGACATTACCTATCATAGTTATCAAACCATATTTAAAATATTTACGTAAAACAATTTTTCTGTTATAGTTTTTGTTAGGCCTTAAATGCTTTGTTATTGATTTGTATCTAAAAAATAAAATAATTAATCCGATAAAAACAAAAAATGAATAACCCAATGTAAAGGAAAATATTAGAAATTTTGGATTGCCTAATTGGCAAACGAAAAAAATCCCGAATAAAATAATTATATCAGTTAAAATTTCTATAAATGTATAATTTACAATGAGATTAGTGCCATAAAATATTTTTCTTATTACAATATAATATGTTCTCCCGAATATGTAATACATCATCGGTACTAAAAAATCTTTATTTAAAGAAAATTTTGTTGATATTACATCCCAGAAAAAATAAAGTGAGAGCAATACAAGAGTATTAACTAATAAGGGACCAAATATAGAAGTTGTAAATACAATATTAAAATTTTCAAGTTGATTTCTCCCACGAAATTCAGATAAAAATTTATTGCTATTTGTCCCGAAAAAATTTGTCGTAAATAAAGTGATGATTAAACAAAAACTAAGAGAAATATTTATATCTCCAAGCAATTCTTTGCCAAAATATCTAGCTACTAGGATATTAAAAACAAATGGGACGATACCTATAAAAAATAGTGCTATCCCTGTATAAATTGAATTACTTAAGAGCCTGTTTTGAAGCAATTGTATTAATAGTATTTAGGACTCTGTTTTTGTTTCTTTTGCTATAACAAAGAGAGTAGATAGAGTTAAACCAAATAAAAAAGATAAAATTACAATTAAAGTTCTTTTAGGTTTTGCCTTTTTTACTGCAGGTTCCGCATTATCGAGCATATTGACAAGCAAGTTATCTTTAGCTTCTTCGATTTTTGCAATTTCAAATTGTTGTCTAAGAGTTATATATACAGCTCTATTTTCTTCAATCCCGTATTCTAGGCGGCTGCGTATCATTCGAAGTTCAGGAGTATCTAATTGAACTGGATGTTTTTTCCTGAAACTTGTTAGTTTTTCTTCAGATTTTTCTAATTGAACTTTAGCTTCTGTTTTTTGATTTTCAACAAATTTTCTATTTCTAGTGGCTTCCCTCTTTTGTTCAAAGGAAATAAAATCTTTAACAAATTCTGCTATATAATTAGCTATTGATGCTGCTAATTCTGGATCCTGCATTAGTACAGATACTGTTATTAATCCAGAAATTTCCTCTTTAACTGATATTAGTTCATCTAATTCTAAAATTCCATCATGTGTTAATTCGTCTAAAGGATTTGATGAAAACTTTTTTGTATTTATGTATTTAGAGATTAATTTTCTGGGAGAAAATAATTTTGGTATATCCAATTCCCAATATTTAATAAGGTTTGATCCTTGGGGAAATTTTTTTGTTTTCCATTTTCTTAATACTATATCTTTTTTTAACCGCCTGCTATCAATAATATCGGGAATGTTATATGTAGGAGGCGCACTTAGGCCACCAAGGCCAAAAGATTTTGCTAAGCCCTGAAAATCACCTAATACGTTTCCTCCAGAGTTACTAATATCACCCGCAGGATACATTGAAATTGTGGATTCAAAATATATTGTTGCGGTTATCGAATAGATTAGTCCTACAAATGAAAAAAGCAAAGTAAGCCTTATAACAGTTTTTAGATTTATTTTTATTGCATTCCAAATTGCATAAAAATTAATCTCATCTTTTGATGTGACCAGAGGTTGCCTGATTATTTCTTTTTCTAAAATTTTATTCCCTGATTGAATAAGTCCTCTTTTTTTAAGTTCTGCAATTCTATTTCTCAATGTTTTTTCAGATAGTCCATGTGATTTAGCAACCCTTGAGCGTTTGTTTGAGTTATCAATAATCTCAGGGTTAGATTTTACTATATCTAATATTTTTTTTTCGTGTGGTGTTAATTTCATATTGCTATTGGTTTTGTAAGACACGGTCAAAATAATATAGTAATACGGCAACTGAGCTTGCTGTTGATAGCGCGTCCTTAAGAGCAATCCATTTATTATATTCCATTTTTTCAGCTATAAAAATTGTATCTCCGGTATCAATTTTTGAATCACTTTTTAATCGAAGCCTCTGTCCAGTACCTGCTTTAATTACATATTTATTCCTTGTCGCATTTGATGTAATTCCTCCTGCGAGTTCAATATACTCATTAAAAGATTGTGAAATTGTAAATGGATACCTACCAGGTCTATGCACTGCTCCCAAAATTTCTATATATTTAAAATTTTCTGGTACATAGAGAATATCATTTTTAGCCAAAAGAAAATCTCTAATGTATTTTGCTTGGAGATAGGAATTTGTTTCTAAAGCTCCTTTTTGAGTCATCATTCTTGCTTTAATATATGCTCTTTCAGATGAAGCTCTATTTTCTTCTGGAATTAATAAAATTCGTTCTAATTCTCGATCAGGGATGTCATAAATATTCCGGTTATTAATTGTAATCTTTGATGAATCGGATAGTTCAGTATATCCACCAGCCTTTTTTAGAATATCGCCTATTGTGGTTTTCCCTGGTTCTATTGTATATACACCAGGATAAGTAATCTCACCAGAGATATGTACAATTTCTTGTCTTTTGTATTGTTTTGAATATTTGACCATAATATGATCTTCAGGGTTCAGGATATTATCTTTGGATTGGTCATGTTTAATAGAGAACGAAAATTTTTTAGTTGGTCCATTATACCTCGTTATTTCTATTTCATCAGTATTTGCATCTGGTCTCAATCCTCCTGCTACTTGCATCATTTTATTAAGTGACTCACCGGCAACGAATTCATATTTTCCGGGCATTTTTATCCCACCATAGATTCCAATCTCATGTGTTCTTAATGGGATCTCTAATATATCTTCTTGTTTAAGGTATGGATTTAATTTTTCTTCTCCTGTAACTCCATATAGAGCTAGATCGATTCTAATTTTTTTATTTTCCCGATGCAAAATAAGATTTCTATTTGATAGTATTCGATATTTTTCATCTTCTTCTTTTGGTTTTTTAATTTTTCTTTCATATAAATCAGAAATTTGAGATTTTTGATTTAGGGCAATATTATAGCCAGGGTCAATGGTTTTCTCATCATCAGAGGTCTCATCTTCTAATTTTTTAATTTCATTTTCTATATTAACTATGGTTTGATACAAATCAGATACTCGATTTACGCCTGTGACATTATATAATCCAGGTTGTTTTAGTTGCCCGATTACTCTGATTTTAAACTGCCTGATTTGTTCTAAAGTTATATAAATTTTTGCGTTTCGGTTCCATTCTCTTACAATTTTGTCCATAGATATAATCGCATTAGTTAGTGATAAACCATAAACATTTATAATCCCTACTGCTGGAATGAGGACCTCGCCAGTTGGAGAAATAATTAAAGAGTAATTAAAAACCTCGTTACTTGAAACGATGTTAACTTTTAGCTGATCGCCCGGGCCCATGATATATAAGTCAGGGTTTACTGGCTGGTCTAAACTAATGGTATTTTGCTTTTGTATATCTTTTGTAACCTTTGTCTCTCCAAGTCCGAGTTTAGCTGTACTAATTGCTTTTAAAGCATTTATATCAATGTTTTGTGCACTAGAAATAGCACAGAAAACCAAAAAGTTGGCAAACTTATATTTCATAGATTATATTAGTGCTCCCATTGGAAGAATTAAGATTTTGCCTCTATCAAAAGTATTTAAATTATAGTTATAATTAGTTATTTAATTCTGAGCACTTTTAATTCGATAGATTTCCTTGATTTGCTGCCAGAGTTTATTTTAATCTATTGTTAATTACAATATTTTTTAGCCCGGGCTGTGCCCAACTAATTTAAATACTTAAATTTTATTGTCTCTAAATCGTCTTATTAATAAAAAATAATAAAAGAAAATAAATAATATATGATTTCAATTAAAAAATTGAGAAGCAATCCAAGTGAAATTAAGGAACTTATTTTAAGAAAGGGCTCAAATATTGATATTTCAAAAGTAATTAATATTGATAAAAATATTAGAAGTCTTTTAGATAAAGGAAATAAGATAAGAATGGAAGTGAATAGATTGTCTGAGCAAATAGGGAAGGCAAAAAAAAACAATTTAGATTCCAAAAAAGAAATTAAAAAATCCAAAGCGTTAGGTAAAAATTTAAAAAAAATTGATAATGAATTAAACACGGCCAAAGATTCATTAAATAATATGCTCTTTAATATCCCCAATTTACCGCATCTATCCGTTCCAATTGGAAAAAATGAAAATCAGAATAAAGTTATTAGATATGAGGGAAAGAAACCTCAATTTTCTTTTAAAATTAAGGATCACACTATTTTGGGTAAAGATTTAGAATTATTTGATTTTATATCTGGTGCAAAACTATCGGGTAGTGGATTTCCTGTTTATACTAATTTAGGTGCATTATTAGAAAGAAATTTAATTAATTCAATGATTAATCATCATGTCGATAATTATGGATATAAAGAGATCTTACCACCTGTTTTGATGAAAAAAAAATCAATGATTACAACTGGCCAATTGCCAAAGTTTCAAGATGATATGTATCACACTGAAATTGATAATTTGTATCTTGCACCTACTGCAGAAGTTCCATTAACCAATATTCACCGTGATGAAATATTAGATGACAAACTATTACCGATAAATTATGTTGCATATACACCATGCTTTCGTAGAGAGGCTGGCTCTTATGGAAAAGAAACACATGGCCTTCTTCGTCTTCATCAGTTTAATAAAGTTGAGTTGGTTAAATTTTCTCATCCAGAAAAATCATATGGAGATCTTGAGGCACTTACTAAACAGGCTGAGTCGATTCTTAAGATTCTTGGTTTGCATTATAGAGTAATTGAATTATGTACTGGTGACTTAAGTTTTGCAGCTGCAAAATGTTATGATATAGAAGTATGGGCTCCAGGTGAGGGCAAATGGCTTGAGGTATCTTCTTGTAGTAATTTTGAATCATTTCAGGCTAGAAGAGGCAATATTAGATATCGGGATGGGGTTAATAAAAAAGTTGGTTTTTTACATACTCTAAATGCATCTGGGTTAGCGACACCTAGACTAATGGTAGCATTACTTGAGACATACCAAACTGAAAATGGGAATATAAAATTCCCTTCTGAAGTTTCAAATTTTCTTCAATTTCAGGAATCAATTTAATTGATTCTAGCTGTTTGGATTTTAATTCATACTACAGTTTATACTATAGTATTTGGAATATTTGGTGCAATCGCTTCACTGTTTGAATCAAGGAAGGGCAAAATCTTTGGTTATTGTGCCAGGGTATGGGCAAGACTTATTATACTTTCCTCATTCTTAAAGGTTGAAGTTGAGGGTCTTGAAAAACTAGACACTAATTCTAATTATATTTTTTGCTCTAATCATGGATCAATGTTTGATGTCCCAATTTTATTTTATTCATTACCTTTTTGGATGGTTCCGATTGCTAAGATTGAGGTGAAAAAAATTCCGGTATTAGGCTTTGTGATGGCTGCAGGTGGACATATTTTTGTAGATAGAAGCAATCATGAAAAAGCTATACTATCAATGAGAAATGCCAAACAGCAATTGCTTGAAGGTGACAAATCAATTATGCTATTTCCTGAAGGTAGTAGATCAAAAGATGGAACTATTAAACCATTCAAAAGAGCTGGTTTAATAATTGCCATAGAATCAGAAGTGCCTGTCGTGCCTATTGCAATTATCAATTCCTATAAAATACATAAAAAAGGAACTTTTTTCGTTGAGAGACAGAATATAAGTGTCAAAATTGGTAAGCCGATTAAAGCTGAGGGACCTAAATCTAAGGTTAAAAAAGAATTCCCACATTTTATTAGAAAAAAAATA
>CAYFIF010000070.1:0-8717 GCA_964343085.1 uncultured bacterium
ACTTGGTCTTCCAGGTGAGGGCATTAAAGAACTATCTAAGAATTTAATAGAATCGAAATTATGGGAATATAACCGCCCGATAGGTATCAGTATAGGAGGTGATGATATAGATGAGTACCATCAAAATATTAAGATAATTAATCGCTCACTTTTAAAAAATAAAAACTATTTTTTTGAATTAAATATTAGCTGTCCCAATACAACGGATGGAAAAAGTATTGAGCAGAACCCGAAAAAACTTGAACAGCTATTAAATAATATTAGGAAGGATATCAATACACCGATTTCAGTTAAAGTTTCTCCAGATTCGGAAATTAAAAATTATTTTTCTATTGGAGAAATAGTCAAAGGATTTTCAAAAGTTTTTATTAATGCAGGCAACTCTCACTTTATGAAGGCTAGTAAATTGGGTTTAGATTCAGACCAATTTTCAATGAACGGAGGTGGGGTTTCTGGCTCTCCAATATTTAAAAATACCATTAGAATAGTTAAAATCTTTAGTGAACTCAAAGTAAAAACGATGGCTACAGGCGGTATATCATCAATAGATCATGTAAACCATGCTAAAGAAAATGGAGCAATACTCTTCGGTATTGCCTCTGCTCTGGTAATGGACCCATTTTGCATCCCAATTATTAACTCTAAGCTTTGATATGTTAACCGTAGTTCTTTACGAACCAAAAATTCCACCAAATACCGGAAATATTGGTAGGCTCTGCGCGGCTACAAATACCAGACTCCATGTAGTTGGAGACATTGGTTTTGATTTTGAAAATAAAAATTTAAAAAGAGCAGGACTAGATTATTGGCCCTTTTTAGATTTTAAATATTTTAAAGATTTAGATAATTATCATCGAGCATTATCAGAAAAACAAAATTTCCACTTAATGACAACAAAATCACCCTTCATTTATACTCAAAAGAAATTTTCTAAAAACGATTATCTGGTTTTTGGAAGTGAAACAAAAGGTATTGATGAAAAGTTATTAAAGGATGACTGGGGTAGAACTTGCACAATCCCAATCCATAATAAAAATATTAGAAGTCTTAACCTAGCAAACAGTGTATCAATAGTTTTATTTGAGGCAATTAGACAAATAAATGAAAATTTTTAACATATTTTTTATTTTTTATATATTTTATTTCATTGGCTGCGCCAGTTCTCCTAGATATAAATCACAAGATATTTTGATTGTAGATTCAAAAAACCAGGCCAAAAATACAAAATCAAAAAAAAGTAAAAATAAAAAACATAAAAAAATTATTTATGGTGTCAGTTCATTTTATGCTGAAGATTTCCATGGTAAACTTACCGCAAACGGCGAAGTATATGATATGTATGGTCTAACAGCAGCACATAAAACCCTTCCTTTGAACACAATATGTAGAGTAACTAATCAAAGTAATGGAAAATCATTAATACTTAGAATTAATGATAGAGGGCCCTACATTAAAGGCAGGATTCTTGATTGTTCTTATGGAGCAGCAAAAAAATTAGATTTTATCGTTCAAGGAACAACAAATGTTAAGATTGAGATTATCGAGTGGGGTGATAATAAATATATGAAACATATAGAAAAATGAAAAATTTATTTATGATCGTAAATCCGCATGGTGGACTCAAAAAAGGTCTTAGGATTCTAGAAAAAGTCAAACCTATATTCCAACAAAAACAGATTAATTTGAAAATTTTAGAGACTGAATATGCTGGTCACGCTCAAAAATTTTCCAACGAATTAGACTTCAAAAACTTTGATGGGTTATGTGCTATTGGAGGAGATGGGACAATGCATGAACTTATTAATGGTATGTTAAAACGGGACGATAAAAAACAAATCCCAATAGGGCTAATCACTGGGGGGACAGGTAATGCCTTTATGCATGATCTAAATTGTCTAAAACCCGAACATGCTGCAGAAAGAATAACCAAAGGTTTTCAAAGAAAAATTGATATTGTTAAAGTTCAAAATGAAAATAATACCATCTATGCTTTTAACATAGTTAGCTGGGGAATGTCAACAGATATAACAATGCTAGCTGAAAAAATGAGATATTTTGGAGAGCAAAGATATAACATTGCAGCTTTTATTGAAATATTGAGGAATAAAAAAAGATTAGTTAAAGTTATCATTGAAGGCGATACATATGTCGGAGACTATGCTTTAATATTAGCTTGCAATACTATACACACTGGAAAATCAATGAAAGTTGCACCCCTCGCTCAATTAAATGATGGGATGATAGATCTCGTAATAGCAAGAAAATCATCAAGAATTCATCTTCTTAGATTGTTCCCAAAACTCTTTTCTGGTGACCATATCTCTGATCACATTGTTGACTATAGGCAGGTTAAAAAGTTTTCTATAGAACCACTAGAAAATTGCGAACTTGGAATCGATGGAGAGATCCTTGGTTCTACTCCTATAACAGCCGAGGTAATCCCCAGTGCAATCCAGGTTTTAGTTTAGGCTGATTTCTTATGAAAATTTTAAAGGGCAGAAATCTTGTTTGGATGGTAGGAATGCCAATATTTTTTTCTGCGATATGGCTAGGGAGCTATTTTTTTTATTTTCTTATACAAGCTATAATTATTATTGCATTAAAAGAGTTTAATGACCTTTTTAAAAATTCTAATACAAAACTATCTTTTATTTTTTCTATTATAGGTTCTTTTTTTATTACTGATTATTATTTCTTGGGCATTTTTACGAAATTCATATACTTTGAATTTCTTTTAATAATTTTTCTATTAATTTTATTTATATATGAATTATTTTATTCAGATAAAAACCTCGTTATTAATATTTCCACAATTCTATTTGGTTTAATATATATTCCTTTTCTTTTGGGTACAGTAGTAGCGATAAAACAATTTGACCAAATTATGTATTCTCAATTTACATTGCTATTGTTTATTAGTATTTGGGCTTGTGATACTGCAGCATTTATTTTTGGTTCTTATTTTGGTAAAAATAAAATTTTTCCCAATATCAGCCCAAAGAAAACATGGGAGGGAAGTATAGCTGGCGTTTTAGCATCTGTTCTTATTTTTTTCATTTTTTTTAAAGCTAATCTCCTGTTAGATAATAATAATTTTATCAAAATTATTATTTTGGCCATTTTTGTTAGTGTCTCTGGTCAGATTGGCGATTTATTTGAATCTAAAATAAAAAGATTGGCAGGAGTGAAAGATTCTGGCACTTTATTATTAGGACATGGGGGTTTTCTTGATAGATTCGATTCCTTGATTTTTGCATCACCAATAATATATCTTTACATCAATTTTTTTATATAAAATTATAAAAAAGAACTTAGTATGATTAAAACCATCTTGGCTACAGATTGTGGTAGCACTACTACGAAAGCTATTTTAATAGAAAAGATAAACGATGAATATCGGCTCTCCTATAGAGGTGAAGCTCCAACAACAGTTGAAGCTCCTTTTGAAGATGTAACCAAGGGTGTTCTGAATGCGGTAATGGAAATTGAAGAGCTGTCTAATAGAAAAATTTTAAATGATCAAACAATTATATCACCTCAGAATGGTGAAGTAGGTGTTGATATTTATATTTCAACGAGTTCAGCTGGAGGAGGCTTGCAGATGATGGTCGCTGGTGTGGTTAAATCAATGACAGGGGAAAGCGCAGAACGCGCTGCTTTGGGCGCAGGCTCTATAGTAATGGATGTTCTTGCCTCCAATGATGGTAGGAAACCTCATGAAAAGATTTCAAGGATACGTCAACTAAGACCAGACATGATACTCTTATCTGGAGGTATTGATGGTGGAACTACCAAACATGTTGTTGAATTAGCAGAAATTTTAGCTGCCGCCAACCCTCAACCGAGGCTAGGGCAAAATTATAAACTCCCGGTTATTTTTGCAGGAAATAAAAAAGCAACTCCTGATATAAAAAAGACACTTGGCGATTTAACCGATTTAGATGTCACGGAAAATATAAGGCCCATACTTGAACAAGAGAATCTCAAACCTTCTAGGGATAAAATACATGATTTATTTATGGAACATGTAATGCAACAGGCGCCAGGCTATAAAAAGCTTATGAGCTGGACTGATGCTCCAATCATGCCAACCCCGGGTGCTGTTGGAGCTTTGATCGAAATGGTAGCTGAGAAAGAAAATATCTCTGTGGTTGGAGTAGATATTGGTGGTGCGACCACAGATATTTTTTCTGTTTTTCAAAAACAATTTAACAGAACAGTCAGCGCAAATCTAGGTATGAGCTATTCAATATGTAATGTCTTAGCAGAAGCAGGTTTGAAAAATGTACTAAGATGGGTACCTTTTGATATTGATGAAAAAGAGCTTACAAACCGCATTGGAAATAAAATGATTCGTCCTACTACTGTGCCTCAAAGTCTAGAAGAGTTAGTGATCGAGCAGGCGATAGCTAGAGAAGCACTTAGACTTTCTTTTATTCAGCATAAAGAATTTGCGGTAAATCTAAAAGGTGTACAAAAAGAGAGAACCATATCTGATGCGTTCGAACAATCAGACTCTGGTCAGTCACTTGTTAATATGATGGAGCTAGATCTAATAGTTGGCTCAGGCGGGGTTTTATCTCATGCTCCTAGAAGGGAACAGTCGGCCAAAATGTTGATTGATAGTTTTCTTCCTGAAGGTATAACCGCCTTAGCTGTTGACTCAATTTTCATGATGCCTCAGTTGGGAGTAATGGCGAATATTGATAAAAAGGATCTCGCCGAAGAGGCTCGTATTGCCGCTTTAGAAGTATTTGAAAAGGATTGCCTTATAAGATTAGGTACCTGCATAGCCCCTGTTGGAAAACTTGATGGAAAAAAAGCTATTTTAAAAGCAAAACTAGAGTATGGCGATGGTAAAATAAATGAGATTATTTTAGATGGGGGGCAATTAGTATTAGTCGATGCAGGTTATGAACAAATTGATATAACATTAACGCCTTCCAAAGGAGTCGATGTTGGAGCAGGGGTAAATGAGGTTATACAAACTAAGATTTTCGGTGGGCAAGTCGGAATAATTTTTGACTGCCGAGGTAGGCCATTTAACCTCAGCGATCAAGCTGATCATAGAATATCTGATTTAAAAACATGGTCTAAATCGTTAAAAGAATATCCAAAAATTAAGGTTTAAGATGGCACACTCATATACTCCTGGATTAAAAGTCTTAAAAAAAACAAAAATATTAAAGGAGCGTCGATTACCCTTAAAAGGGAAGGTTGATTCAAAAGTAGGTGACAATGTTAAACCGGATGATATTGTCGCGAATACAGATCTTCCTGGCAATGTTCAAATGGTCAATATTGCAAATCAATTAAATATTGACGCTAGTGATATTAATGATTATATGATTAAAAGATCTGGGGAATCAATTAAAAGACACGATCTAATGGCCGAAACAAAAGGATTATTTGGTTTATTTAAGTCCAGTGTCTTTTCTCCTGTTGATGGAACCATTGAATCTATATCAACTGCGACAGGTCAGGTTGTGCTTAGAGAATCTCCAATTCCCGTACAAGTAGATGCATACATCGATGGACAAGTTAAGGATGTAATACAAGATGAGGGGGTAGTTATAAGTACGAACGGTGCCTTCATACAGGGTATCTTTGGAATCGGCGGTGAGAGTAGAGGTGAAATTAAAGTATTGGTTGATAATAGAGAATTAGAAATAAAACAAGATATGATTACCGCTGAAGAAAAAGGGAAAATTATTGTTGGTGGAAGTTTTATAAGTCTTGATGCATACAAAAAAGCCATTGAATGCGAGGTCGCAGGTGTTGTAGTTGGCGGTTTTAATTATTATGACCTAGAAGAGATATTAGGCTATACACTTGGCGTTGCAATAACCGGATCTGAAGACCTTATTACATCGTTAATAATTACAGAAGGATATGGTAAAATTGAAATGGGAAATCAGACATTTGATTTATTAAAAGATAATGTAGGTAATTTTGCCTCTATTAATGGCGCAACTCAAATACGTGCCGGGGTTATAAGGCCAGAAATAATTATTCCAATTACTGATTCTTCTGATCATAATGAAGCCCACAAAGAAACCCTTGGCATTATGGAAGGCAGCTTGGTCAGAGTTATTCGTTCTCCTAATTTTGGTAAAATTGGAACTGTTAAAGAGTTGCCACCTGAACTTAGAAAAATGGAATCAGAGACCATGGTTCGGACAGCCATTATTCATATTGATGGGAACCAAATTGAGATCCCAAGATCTAATTTAGAAATTGTAGAAACGGACTAAGTTGAGCGCTTTTTTTAATATCGACTCTAAGGATACAATTTCAGAAAATGATATTGAGTTTATTAATAGACTAGCAAAAAGAATTCACTTATCCGGTTTCGTTACTCCTTGCGTGTTTTTCCTTGAAATGTTAAGGCCGTTCTCATCATTAGGAAGCCATGCATTAGTTTTTATGGGTCCAGTAATTACAGGCTTTATTCAGTCTGATGGATATTACAGAGCCGCTGAACTATTAAATAATAAAACTACATTAGCTATATTATTAGATGAAATTGAACGTCTTGAGTTGTTAGATTCCAAAGATGGAATGGAGATCAAAAAGTGAAGGATAAGCAATTCTGGATAGCTGCTGGCTTCGTAGCCCTTTTATTTCTTATTTATTGGCTTTCTGGCGCTCCATATTTCATTAACGAAAGAATCGTGATGTTTTTCTCAATTCTTATTCTGGGCGGGACACTTATATATAACATAAGATACGCTGAGAAAGGCGGTGAAGTATATCTCAGACCAATACCAGGCCTAAAAGCTGTTGAAGAAGCTGTAGGAAGGTCTACTGAAATGGGTCGACCAATTTTATATGTCCCAGGCATTCAAGATATGGATCAAGTGGAAACAGTTGCTGGGGTCGTAGTTTTGGGACATGTCGCAAAAATGACAGCTAGATATGAAACCAGCCTGAATGTTCCAGTAGCGAGGTCAATAGTCATGAAAGCAGCAAGGGAAGCGTGCAGAGAATCGTATACGGTAGAAGGTAGACCCGATATGTTTAATGAGGATATGGTTCATTATTTAACAGATGATCAGTTTGCCTATGCAGCAGGAGTTAACGGCATCATGGTTCGAGAAAAACCTGCGGCATGCTTGTATATGGGTAAATTCTATGCTGAGTCTCTAATCCTTGCAGAAACGGGCAACTCAATCGGAGCTATACAGATCGCCGGTACAGCATCTCAAGCACAGATACCTTTTTTTGTTACAGCCTGTGATTATACATTAATTGGAGAAGAGTTTTTTGCAGCAAGCGCTTACCTAAGTCAGAAACCTGAGCTCGTTGGTGGCGTCAGGGGCCAAGATATGATTAAACTAGCCGTTATAGCCTCTATAATCTTTTCAACGCTAATGATGACTCTTTATGATTCAACTGGAATCGGTTTTAATATGATAGAATTTTTAACCATAAGATAGTAGATAAAAAATGCTCTGGAAAAGACAGATACCGATCATTATTGTAGCCACCATTGGTTCGATTACATTATTTGGGTGGTTTATTGATCAACCAGACGTTAAGGAATTTGTAGGCGACGATGCTACTCAATGGTACGATATCCTAGCTAGTTTTGCAATCATACTAGGAGCTTTAAATCTAATAAAACTCCAAGTCCAGAAGGTTTTATATAAAAAACCAGGATGGGGATATAGCTTGATCGCTGTGTTTGGATTTATATTTTCTATTATCGCTGGATTCTTTATTAAAGGAGTGGATGATTCAGTTGCAGAATGGGGCGCACATGTCACATCAGATGGGACACTTTTTAAATGGATGTTTGACTATGTTTTTTCTCCTATGTCAGCAACAATGTTCTCATTGCTTGCATTTTTTGTTGCTTCTGCCTCTTACAGAGCATTTAGAATAAGAAACTTTGAAGCGACACTGCTACTTGTATCAGGTATAATAATTATGATTGGCAGGGTTCCTATCGGTGGTGTTATATCATCATGGTTTGTGATGTACTTAATTATTCTCTGTGCTGGTATATACATCAATTCATGGAAAAAAGATTTGAAGATTACTTTTATTTTTACTGCATCTGGTATAACTCTAATTACTTATTTTGGGATTATGATGGGCTGGCCTGTGGATCAGCCTGGAATATTTTATCTTCCATCAATTCAAGAGTGGATCTATTATTACCCTAACGTTGCCGGAGCACGTGCTATTATGATAGGGATTGGTTTAGGAATTTTTGCAACTTCAATTCGTTATATACTTGGTATCGAGAGATCTTATATAGGTGAATAGAATGAGCAGATTGGAGAATATATTTTTAAAAATAGGTAGCATTGATAGACGATGGATATTTATTATTATTGCCCTAGTGGTTATCATCCCTCTCATAATTCCAATAGGAATGCCCATCAGAGCCACTGATACATCAAAAGATGTGTATGATGCTATTGAAGCATTGCCAAAGCGTTCAAAAGTTTTATTATCGATAGAATACAGCCCAAGTACTAAACCAGAGAACCATCCAATGGCAATCAGTATTTTAAGGCATCTATTTCGAAATGACCATGCAGTTTATGTTACCTGTTTATGGCCCGATGGACAGTTCATGGCTCAGGATGCATTAAACCAAGTTGCTAAAGGCGAATTTGGTAAAAAATACGGCCAAGACTATGTTCTACTTGGCTACAGACCCGGTGGCGAGGCTGTTGTCAAAGGAATAGTTAGTAATATTCGCA
>CAYFIF010000071.1:0-8684 GCA_964343085.1 uncultured bacterium
GCAAATGGTTTAGCAAACCATTTGGGTAAGTGAGGAAGAATATTTGTTATAGCCTTATCAATAAAGGACATTCTGCATTTTTGTTTTATTTCAAATTTGCCTAAAAATAAAAATAGATTATATAATTATGAAGTTTAATTTGACTCGCAAAAATATAGAAGATTAACTTCGGTAGCTCAATTCGTCTAAAAAAAGAAATTATGTATAGAGATTTTGGAACAGTTTTTCTTGCAACTGTGGTGGCCATAATATTTGTGGTAGTACCTCTTATTATAGCTTGGCTTGTTGCACCTTCGAAAAAAACCAAAGAAAAACTTCAGACCTACGAATGTGGTGAGGTTACTGAAGGTTCTGCTTGGTTGCAATTTAATATACGGTTTTATGTTATTGCTTTGATATTTTTAATTTTTGATGTAGAGGTTGTTTTTCTTTTTCCCTGGGCTGTTGTGTTTAAGGAGCTAGGACTTTTAGCGCTGGTGGAGATGGGAATATTTTTACTTGTCCTTGTAGTTGGTTTGGCATATGTCTGGGTTAAGTCAGATTTAGATTGGATAAAGAGAACCGTGCGTTATGGGACTGGGAGGTATCAAAAAATTGCAATTAATCGGGAAGAATAAATGGGTTTATTAACAAACAAATTTGAAGAAGATAATATAGTTGTCGGTAAGCTTGAAAAATTATTGAATTGGAGCCGGAGTACGAGTCCTTGGTTTTTCCAGTTTGGTACAGCTTGTTGCGCGATTGAAATGATGGCAGCTGCTGCGCCAAGGCATGATATTAAACGTATAGGTTTTATTCCACGTTCTTCGCCAAGGCAAGCAGACGTAATGATAGTAGCCGGAACTGTCACAATGAAAATGGCCATAAGGGTAAAAAAGCTTTACGAGCAAATGGCTGATCCAAAATACGTTGTTGCCATGGGGTCATGTGCTACAAGTGGAGGTCCTTATTGGCAGCATGGCTATCATGTGCTCAAAGGTGTTGATATTGTAATCCCTGTTGATGTCTATGTCCCAGGTTGTCCCCCAAGGCCAGAATCATTAATTGAGGGGTTGCTTAAATTGCAAGAACAGATTCTGGAAGATCGTCCTTTAACAAGAAAAATGTCATGACTACAGATCAAGATAAAATAATTAATGAATTGATTAACAAAGGTTTAGATGGTGATATGGATAGTGTTAATCAGCATCCAGATAGAATGGTGCGTGCAAAAGCGAAAGCTATGATAATTAAAATTCAAAAAGGCAAAGCCGAGAGACCGTCCATGCTTGGAATCTCTTCCTCAAGCGGTGATCAGCCTTCTGAACCTGTTGGGCTAAAAGATCAGGAAAAATCAGAGCCTAAATTAGAGCCATCGTTTAATGAAAAATTAGAAAAATTAATTGATCAACTTTTTCCTGGTTCTCTTTTGGATAGTAATGGAGGGGAATATTTTAATCTTAAGCCTGGAAATTGGTTAGACATTGCAAAATGGTTAAAATCAGATCCTGCTCTTTTTTTTGATTCTCTTCAATGCCAGATGGGGATTGATGTTGGTGATGGTATGCTTGAATCAAGATATAACTTTCACTCGATGAAGCACGATCATTACCTAGAAGTCAGGATCAATGTTCCCGTATCGGAACCAAAGATCCCATCGGTCGAAAGCGTTTGGCGGATTGCCGATTGGTTTGAAAGAGAAACCTATGATATGTTAGGAATCGAATTTACAGGCCACAGAAATTTGAGAAGAATTTTGTTGCCAGATGATTGGGAGGGTTGGCCCTTGAGGAAAGATTATGAAGTTCAAGAGACCTACCATGGTATTGTGGTCCCTAAAATGAAAGAAGGATGGGAGTAGTTCACGGCGAAGAAATGGTCCTAAATATTGGGCCACAACATCCTGCAACGCATGGAGTTCTGCGTCTTCAGGTAACCACCGATGGCGAGGTGGTTTCTCGCATAACACCTGTTATGGGTTATTTGCATAGATGCTTCGAGAAACACTGTGAGAATGTTACATATGAACAAGTTATTCCATTTACTGATCGATGTGATTATTTATCTTCTATGTCAATGAATTTTGGATATGTGGTTGCGATGGAAAGATTGATGGACATTAAAGTTAATGATAGAGTTGAGCATATAAGAGTTGTTATGGCGGAGTTGCAACGGATCGCAAGTCACCTGCTTTGCACCGGTGTCTTTGGTTTAGACCTAGGTGCTTTTACCCCTTTTCTATGGGCTTTAAGAGATAGAGAGCGAATCCTTGATCTTTTTGAGCTCACATGTGGGGCTAGGCTTTTATATAATTATATGTGGATAGGTGGATTAAGTCATGATATACCTGTTGGTTTTGTTGAGTCTACTTTTGAATTTTTGGATTATTTTGAACCAAAAGTTGATGAATTAGAGAAAATTCTTGCTCATAATAAAATATTAATAGAACGTTCCGCTGATATTGGTGTTATGCCTAAGGATGTTGCCATAAGCTATGGAGTTACTGGGCCAAATTTAAGAGCTTCTGGAGTCAATTGGGATCTTAGAAAGAATGATCCTTATTCCATTTATAATAAATTTGATTTTAATATTCCTATTGGTGAAGGTATTAAGGGCACAGTAGGTGATTGCTGGGATAGATTTTATGTTAGGATTTTAGAGATAAGGGAGAGCATAAAAATTATAAGACAAGCTTTAGCTAGTATGCCAAAAGATGGAGATGTGCATCAATCATTACCAAAAAAAATTCGACCCCCAAAAGGATCGGTGTATGCTAGGACAGAGACACCAAGAGGAGATTTAGGTTACTATATAGAAAGTGATGGTAGTCCAATTCCTTATAGACTGAAGATGCGTTCTCCAGCTTTTACTGCTTTGTCGGTTCTTGATGAGATTGGTGCTGGTTGGCTTCTTTCTGATGTCCTTGCTATTTTAGGAAGTTTAGATATTGTATTAGGAGAGATAGATCGTTGACTGTTGATTTTATATACGACACACTAAATGATTTTTTTCCAAGCTTAGCGGGGAATGATTTTTTCCTATTTATTTCTATGCTACTTCCAATCGCTGGGTTACTTGGATTTATTACTGTATATGGTTTTGGTGTTATTTACTCAGAAATAAAAGTCTCATCTTTCATTCAAGATAAGACTGGGCCGATGGGTCAAGGGCCGGGTCTCCATGCTGGGAAATGGGGTCTGTTGCAGCCTGTTGCGGATGGGATAAAATTATTTATAAAGGAGGACATAATTCCTGCCAGTGCAGATAGACCTTTGTTTATTATCGCACCTTTCATGATTTTTATAGGAGCTCTTGTTAGTTTTATAGCAGTCCCCTTTGGAGAAAAGATTATTATTGCTGATATGAATATTGGCATGCTATATATCTTAGGAGTGGGGAGTATAGCTGTAATAGCTTTAATTCTTGCAGGTTGGTCCTCAAATAATAAATGGGCTCTTTATGGAGGTATGAGATCAGCTGCTCAAATAATAAGTTATGAAATACCTGCTGGCATTTCTTTAGTAGCTGTGATCATGCTTGCAAGCTCTTTGAATATGCAAGAGATTATAGCATATCAAAAAGGCGGTATTTTTAATTGGATCATTTTTGATAATCCTTTTATGCCTATTGCTTTTATTATATACTTCATAAGTGCTTTAGCAGAAACAAACAGAACTCCGTTTGATCTTCCTGAGTCAGAGTCAGAACTTGTCGCGGGTTTTGTAACTGAATATTCTGGAACACGCTATGCTATTTTTTTTCTGAGCGAATATGCAAATATGTTCGTTGTGAGTGCGGTTGCAGCAACAGCATTTCTTGGAGGTTGGCAGAGCCCATTCCCTAATTTATTAAATTCTCCAGCTATGAGCATGTTTTGGATGATAAGTAAAACCTTTTTCTTGGTCTTTATAATGATTTGGGTTCGGTGGACTGTACCCAGACTACGTGTTGATCAGCTTATGCATTTATGCTGGAAAATATTCATTCCAATTGGGTTGTTTAATATTTTTGGTGTTGCTATTTGGACAATAATTATAGGATAAAAAATGATTAAATATTTAACCGATATTTTCACAACTTCTTCAGCAATTATTGGAGGTATGTTAATTACGTTCAAACATCTTGTTACAGCAAAAAGAGGTATTGCTACCCTACAGTATCCTGAAGAACGATGGCCAAGACCGGAGAGGAATATAGGTTTTAATCATGAGAATTATAATGTAATCAGGTCACGGTTGCACGTTGATATGGATGATTGCATAGGTTGTCTTAAGTGTGAAAGGGTTTGTCCTGTAGATTGTATAAAAATAGAAACAGAAAAAGCGCCTGAGAGGGGGACAGATATTAAGGATGTTAATCATGTTGGGATAACACAAAATGGGACAAAAAAAGCTCTGGTCGTTACTAGGTTTGATATAGATATGTCCGAATGTTGTTATTGTAATTTGTGTACTTATCCATGCCCAGAAGAGTGTATTTTTATGACAGGTGGCCCTAATGCGCAGAAGCATCCTATTGATTACGAGTTTTCTGAGCCAGATCGTAGTGACCTAATATACAGGTTTGCTAAGCCTGGCACGAAGGAGGGAATAAAAAAATTGTTTAACAAAACCCAAGAGGTAGAGGCATAGTTTAGATGGCAGAAATTTTGTTCTGGTTTATTGCTTCTTTTACATTAATCTCGGCTTTTTTTGTAGTCCTAAATAATCAGCTATTATACTCGGCTATTGCACTTCTTTTTACGCTATTTGGAATAGCTGGTCTATATATTTATTTGTGGGCAGATTTCATAGCAGGTGTCCAGCTATTGGTCTACATTGGAGGAATAAATGTTCTAATTATTTTTGGTATAATGCTTACTAATCGCATTGCATCTGTTAGATTATCTCAAACTAATATTCAGCAAGGGCTAGGCGGAGCCATTTCATTATGGTTATTTATTATTGTTGCTATTGTGGTAACTAAAACTAATTGGTATCAAGTTGAATCTCTTGAGCCGACTAGTACGGTTAGGGGTGTTGGAAAACTTTTATTAACAAAATATTTACTTCCTTTCGAGGCTGTTTCGGTGCTTTTACTTGGCGCTCTTATTGGTGCAGCTGTACTATCTAGGAAAACTAATTGATGGATCATTTAAATAACTACTTACTCATCTCTGCAGTATTATTCTCACTAGGTGTCTTTGGCGTAATAACTAGGCGTAATGGTATAGCTGTTTTGATGGGTGTTGAATTAATACTTAATGCTGCTAATATAAATTTTGTTGCATTTTCAAGATTTGGAGGCATGAATTTAGATGGTCATATTTTTGCTCTAATTGTTATTGTTCTTGCAGCGGCAGAGGCAGCTGTTGCTTTGGCAATAGTAATTAATATATATAATAACCTTGAAACAATTAATGTTGATGAAGCTTCTTCTTTAAGGGAATAATGGAAAATATTTTTATAAAATATTCTTTAGCTATTTTATTTCTTCCATTGGTTGCATTTGTAGTTCAGATATTTTTTGGTAAGCGGTTGCCAAGAGGTGGAGATTGGGTATCTATTTCTGCAATATTAACTACATTGATTTTATCGATAATTATGTTTGCGACAATCCTCCTGGATTATAATCCAAATTTTTCTAAAGAAGCGTCTTTTGTTTGGTTTGACATGGGACATTTTTCTGTTAGTCTTGGTTTTTTAATTGATAATTTGACTATAATTATGCTCCTAGTTGTTGCACTCATTTCCACATGCACTCACATTTTTTCAACTGAGTATATGAAAGGGGATATAAGATATTCTCGTTATTTTGCTTATCTTGGTTTGTTTACATTTTCAATGAACGGTATCGTCTTGGCAAATAGTTTGATATCTATGTACATGTTTTGGGAATTGGTTGGTGTTAGTTCATATCTATTAATTGGCCATTGGTTTGAGAAAGATTCAGCTGCTGATGCTAGTAAAAAAGCTTTTTTAACTAATCGAGTTGGTGATATTGGATTTTTTATAGGGATTATGCTTATATATAGTGCTGTTGGTTCTTTTGTTTTTTCTGATGTATTTCAGGGTGTTCAAAAGGGATTAATTACAGGTGGTGCTTTAACTTTTGCTGGAGTAGGACTCTTTATGGGTGCAATGGGAAAATCTTCTCAGTTTCCTCTGCATATTTGGTTGCCGGATGCTATGGAGGGTCCTACACCTGTATCGGCTCTTATGCATGCTGCTACTATGGTTGCAGCAGGTGTTTATCTTTCTGTCAGAATTTTTCCTATTTTGACACCTGATGCGTTGGTGATTGTAGCCTATGTGGGAGGGTTCACAGCCATTTTTGCTGCTTCAATTGCGGTTACCCAAACAGATATTAAGAAAGTCCTTGCTTATTCTACTGTCAGTCAATTGGGATATATGATTTTGGCTGTTGGGACTGGAGTATATACTGCTGCTTTTTTTCATTTATTGACCCATGCTATGTTCAAAGCAAACTTGTTCTATGGTTCAGGTTCAGTTATTCATGCTATGCATCATGCATTACATGAGAAACATGACCATAAAACAGATCCTCAAGATATGGGGAATATGGGTGGACTTAAAAGTAAGATGCCAATAACATATTGGTCAATGTTAGTAAGCACGTTTGCTATTGCCGGGGTTCCTCTTTTTTCGGGTTTTCTATCAAAAGATGCTGTACTTGCTGGTACATTATCCTTTGCATTACAGAATCCAGTTCATTTTTTACTTCCTGTTTTTGGTTTCTTAGCGGCCGCGATCACTGCTTTTTATATGTTTAGAATGATGTTTTTAACTTTTCATGGTGAACCCAATATGCCAGAGATAGTGGATCATATACATGAATCACCTAAGCAGATGTTTGGGCCGATTATTTTATTAGGCATTTTGAGTACATTCGTATGGTATACTCTACCAAACTTGAATCCAATGTCTACATACGGATGGTTTACAGATCTTGTAGTTCCAAAAAATTCGGCAGTACCAGGAAATCCAACTGCAATAGAAATAGAAAAAGCTGCGCACGATGCTCATTACCTTGCAATGTATTTGTCTATAGCAGTTGCTACTATTGGTATCTTTTTATCATGGCTGACTTATATCAAAAAGGTTTTATCCGCTGATATTTGGTCCAAGCGTTTTGGGGTTTTGTTTCGTTTGAGTCAGAATAAGTTTTATTTTGATGAAAATTATGATAAATATATTTATCGACCTTCCTTGCGTTTGGCTAACAAAATTTCTTGGATAGATTGGGAGCTTTATGATAAATATTTTATAAACGGTTTTGGGCATCTTACAAAATGGGCGAGTGATGTTTCAGGTAAATTTGATTTTGATACTATTGATCAAATTATTGTTGATGGTTTTGGTAGAATTACAAATTTGCTCGGGGAAACTTTTAAAACAATTCAAACAGGAAGACTCCAGAATTATTTGCTTTATGTAACTGCAGGTATAATTATCATAATGGTGATACAATCATTTTAAAACAAAATTTTGAGTAGAGGTAAAGATGGATCATATTCTTAGTTGGCTAATTTGGCTTCCAATTATTGGAATGTTCGTTATCGCGCTTATCCCGCGTGATAAAGAAGAATTAATTAAAACTACAGCAGCGGCTACAACAGGTATCCAATTTCTGTTGTCGCTTATGTTATGGAGCAATTTTGATTCTGAAAGAGGGTCCATGCAATTTATTGAGAGAGCTGAATGGATACCGTCTTTTAATATCTCTTATATTTTGGGGGTTGATGGATTAAGTCTTCCTATGGTTATTCTTACAGGGATGCTTTTCTTTATCGGTGTTTTTGTCAGTTGGAATATCACAAAAGCTGTTAAAGGATATTTTGCTCTTTTCCTTCTATTAAACACAGGTGTTATGGGTGTTTTTCTATCCTTAGATTTTTTCTTATTTTATATTTTTTGGGAGGTGATGTTACTTCCAATGTATTTTCTTATTGGAATGTGGGGAGGTCCGCAGAGAGAATACGCTGCAATCAAATTTTTCCTATATACTCTGTTTGGCTCTGTTTTAATGTTAGTTGGTATCCTAGGATTATATTTTTCTTGTGGAAAAACATTTGATATTCTTGAATTAACTAGAATTGCTCCTGATGCTTTAAATGGTGTTCTATGGTGGGGAATTAGTGCAATAAAAGTTATATGGGTATTACTATTTATAGGTTTTGCAATTAAGGTTCCAGTATTCCCTTTTCACACTTGGTTACCATTGGCACATGTAGAAGCACCTACTGCTATATCAGTCTTGCTTGCAGGTATTCTCCTAAAACTGGGTGTGTATGGAATATTGAGAATCAACTATGGACTAATGCCAGATGGTGTTTATTGGTTTTCAGCTGCTTTGGCTATGCTAGGTTTAATTAATGTTGTTTGGGGAGGCCTTTGCGCGTTAGCCCAAAAGGATCTAAAGAAACTAGTTGCTTATTCTAGTGTAAATCATATGGGATATTCTCTTATTGGTATGGCAGCAGTTGTTGCAGCTGGTGAAGCCAATGGAATGAATATGAAAGCAGCTCAAGCTGGACTTGGTGGTGCGGTTTTCCAAATGTTTAACCACGGTACAATATCTGCTATGTTATTTATTCTTGTAGGCGTGATTTATGAAAGAGCTCACCATAGAGAGATAGAAGGGTTTGGTGGTATTGCCAGTCAGATGCCAATATACACAGGTGTTACTGCAGTTGCCTTTTTTGC
>CAYFIF010000072.1:0-8673 GCA_964343085.1 uncultured bacterium
ATAATGGCCTTACGGCAGACTATGCTAGCAGTAACAATATCGTGGCGATCATTCGTGGATTGAGACATGTAAGTGATTTTGAGTTTGAATTTCAAATGGCCATGATGAATTATCATTTAAGCCCCAAGGTAACCTCTTTATTTATGATGCCAGATGAGAAATATATTCATTTAAATTCTACTGTTGTAAAAGATGTAGCAAAACACAATGGTGATATTAGTTCATATGTTCCCCAAAATGTAAAAAAATATCTATTATCTAAAAATTTCAATTAAATAATTCTAATTTCAATCCTTAAAAAGAAAGCAAATTAAATGCCTACGTATGATTATATTTGTGAAAAATGTAAACAGCGATTTGAACATTTTCAATCTATGTCATCTGAACCATTAAAAAAGCACCCAGAATGTAATGGAAATGTAAAACGAATTGTAAGTGGAGGCACAGGTCTTATTTTTAAGGGGTCAGGGTTCTATTTAACTGATTATAAGAAGAATGGTAGTAATCAAAAGAAAGAAAATAAAGATAATCAAAAAGTAAAAAAGCAAACTGCTAGTTCAAAAAAAAAGAAAATTAAAGATAAAATAAAATAATCAAAGGATTGATATTTATGGAAATAAGTCTACCTATAGATATGATTGATGGAAAACTGGTTGTTCCAGAGAACCCAATCATACCATATATTGAAGGAGATGGTATTGGAGCTGATATTTGGGCAGCGTCACAACATGTATTTGATCAAGCCATTTCAAAAGCCTACAATGGAGAAAAAAATATCAATTGGTTAGAAATTTTTGCAGGTGAAAAATCTTTTAATAAAAGTGGAGAATGGTTACCAGAGGCTACACTTGAAGCGATTAAAAAATATTTTATTGCTATTAAGGGTCCTCTTACAACACCGATTGGAGGGGGGATACGTTCATTGAATGTAGCGCTTCGCCAAAAATTAGATTTATATTCCTGTGTTAGACCTGTTAGGTGGTTTTCTGGTGTCCCTTCACCAGTTAAAGAGCCCAGTAAAGTGGATATGGTTATTTTTCGTGAAAACACAGAGGATATTTATGCTGGGGTTGAGTGGATGCACGGAACAAAAGAAGTTGAGAAATTAAAGAATTTTTTATTTTCTGAGATGAATGTTTCGAATATTAGATTTCCCGATACTACTAGCATTGGGATTAAACCGATTTCAGTGCAGGGAACTAGAAGAATAATTAAAGCTGCTGTTGACTATGCTATAAAGAATAAAAGAGGATCTGTTACGATTGTTCATAAAGGAAATATTATGAAATTTACAGAAGGAGCATTTCGTGATTGGGGATATCAATTTGTTTCTGATGAATACAATGCCAAAGATTATGAAGGAGGACCTTGGAAAATTATTGATAATAATGGCCATAAAATTATTATCAAAGATGTAATAGCTGATGCCTTTTTGCAGCAAATACTTCTTAGACCAGCAGAATATGACGTTATTGCGACTATGAATCTAAATGGGGATTATATTTCAGACGCATTAGCAGCGATTGTTGGTGGAATTGGAATTGCCCCTGGGGCCAACATCAATTATAAAACAGGACACGCAATTTTTGAAGCTACTCATGGTACTGCTCCAAAGTACGCAAATAAAGATATGGTAAATCCAAGCTCAGTAATTTTGTCTGGTGTTATGATGCTAGAATATATTGGATGGAATGAAGCAGCAAATTTGATAATAAAAGGAATCAAAGGTGCAATTGAAAATAAACGTGTAACATATGATTTCCATAGGCTTATGGATGACTCATTGAAATTAAAATGTTCGGAATTTGGTCAAGAAATTGTAAGCAATATGTAAGAATAGAATTAAAAATTATATTCGATGTTTATTGATCAGGCTCAAATACAATTAAAGGCAGGTGATGGTGGCGCTGGCGCTGTTTCATTTAAAAGAGAAAAATTTCATCCAAATGGAGGTCCAGATGGCGGCAACGGTGGAAGAGGAGGACATATTATTGCTAAGGCTAATATTAACCTGCATACTTTACAAGATATAAGATTTAAAAAAAAATATAATGCCCAAAACGGTTCTAACGGACAAGGATCCAATAAAACTGGTAAAGATGGACAAGACCTGGTTATACTTGTTCCCATTGGTACAACAGTAAAAAACAAAGATGGAAATACACTTATTGCAGATTTAACCAAAGATGGAGAAGAGATCATTTTGTGTAGCGGTGGAAAAGGAGGCAAAGGTAATTCGTATTATAAGACATCTACAAATCAAGCCCCGCGTAAGTCTCAGCCAGGTATTCGAGGTGAAAGCGGAATTTTTGAGATTGAGCTAAAAGTATTAGCTGATGTTGGCCTAGTTGGTAAACCTAATGCAGGGAAATCAACGTTACTGTCAGTTTTATCATCTGCTCGTCCTAAAATTGCTGATTATCCCTTTACAACCCTGACTCCTAATCTAGGAATAGTAAAATATGGAGAGTATGATTCTTTCGTTATGGCTGATATACCTGGTTTGATAGAGGGTGCTAGTAAAGGAAAGGGATTGGGACATCAGTTTCTTAAGCATATTGAAAGAAACAAAATATTAATTTTTTTAATCGAGGCAACAGAAGAAAACCCTTATGAAACTTATTTATCTCTTAAAAAAGAGTTGATTGACTTTAATCCTGATCTTTTTATTAAACCTATAATTATATGTAAAACAAAAAGTGATTTGAAAATTAATTCATCTAGGGACTGGGACAAATTAAAAAGAGTCTTTTCTATTTCATCTGTGACGGGAAGTGGCGTCAATAGCTTAATAAGAGAAATAACCAAAATATTATAATGGTATTTATAAAAATCAAATAATGTATAAACAGAAAGAAATGGTTTTTATTATTTTTATGATAACATCAGCTCTATTTATTAATTATTCATGTGCTCCAAAAATACAACTTTTTGGTTGTATTGAAGGTGATTGTAAAAATGGATTGGGAACATGGTTAGAATCAAGCGGAAATAAATATATTGGTAATTTTAGAGATGGCTATCGGTCAGGGAAGGGAACTTTATTATACCCTGATGGTGAAAAATGGGAAGGAAATTGGAAGGAAAATAAAAAGTGGGATGGCTACGGTGTAATAAAAAATGTTTGGTTGCGCTATAAGGGGAAATATAAGAATGGTAAGTGGCATGGTAATGGTGAATATCAATTATTTAATTGGCCAATCAATGATCGCTATATTGGTGATTGGGAGAATGGTAAAATGCATGGAAGAGGGAAATATATTTTTGCCAGTGGTAGTGAATATGATGGTGATTGGAAAAACGGTAAAATGCATGGAAAAGGTAAATTAGCTCACTCATCTGGTTCTATATATGAAGGAAACTTTAAAGAAGGAATGTTTAATGGTTTTGGCTCTTACTCATCTAAGGAAGGATATAATTATACCGGGAACTTTAATAATGATTTAATTGAAGGTATTGGGTCAGAAAAACAAAGAGGCGGTTTCGAGTATAGTGGGAATTTTCACCAGGGGAAAAAACATGGCATCGGAAAAATTGTATCCAAAAATGGTACTACCTATAGCGGCTCATGGTACAAAGGTAAAAAAGATGGTTTTGGTGTAGAATCACTACCTAATGGAACCAAATATATTGGTGAATGGCGTAAAGGTTACAAAAACGGTAGAGGCGGAGCTAAAAAATCTAATGGTGATTTTCTTTATGGAATATGGATAGATGGAAAATTTGAGATAGCTTCAAATCAAGATGAGATTTCATTATTTTTAAGAAATAAATATTCTGAATTTATTAGATTTGATTTTAATCTTTAACGGTCATACACAAATCTTCTTTTATTCAAATTCATTGATATAATCATATTTTTTAAATATATATAAAAATAGATTAGATTGGTATAGTATTGACAAATTAAGTTTTCATTTATTTTTTTAATAGTTTCTATCAGTTGTGACAAAGCATTGTTTGAAGTATATATTTTTTCGTACCAATTATATTTTTTTAATTCTATTGCTAAATGTGTCATTTAGTATGTTAGAGAACGATAAGCGTTCAATGCAGACTGTTGATTATGTAGATTTAAATCGCTTTATGGGTGACTGGTATGTGATTGCAAATATTCCAACATTCATTGAGAAAAACGCTACGAATGCTATTGAGTCGTATGAATTAATGGATGATGGTAAAACAATAAAGACTACATTTTCATTTTTTAAAAATTCTCCTAAAGGTAAAAAGAAAATCTATAGGCCCACAGGTTTTGTATACAATTTTAAAACAAATGCTGAGTGGCGGATGCAGTTTTTTTGGCCAATTAAATTCCCTTTTCTAATAATTGATTTAGATGATGACTACACCTACACTGTGATTGGTATTCCATCAAAAAAGCTAGTATGGATTATGGCAAGAAAACCTGTAATTAACGATGAAACATATGATAGAATCATTTCTGATTTATTAGATATTGGTTATGATATAAAATTGATAAAAAAAGTACCCCAGATATGGGATTAAAAACAAAATTGTTTAACTAAATTAATTTATTTTTTATGAAGATTGCAATTATAGGCTCAGGAATTTCAGGACTTACTTGTGCTTATATCTTAAGTAGAAATAATGATATAACCATGTTTGAAAAAAATGATTACATAGGTGGACACACTAACACACATGAAATAGACTACAATGGAAGCACATTTTGGGTGGATTCGGGTTTTATTGTATATAATGAAAGGACGTATCCAAATTTTATAAAAATTTTAGATCAACTAGGTGTTGAAAGTCAATTAACAAGGATGGGTTTTAGTGTTAAGTCAGAAAAAAGTAATCTTGAATATGCTGGTCATTCACTTGATGGTCTATTTGCACAAAGGTCCAACATCTTCAGACCGTCTTTTTTAAAAATTTTATTTGGTATGGCTAGATTTAATTCAAAAGCTAGGAATGATATTAAATCTATTTCACTTGAGACAACTTTAGGAGATTATTTGATTTCAAATAATTATTCTAAAGAATTTATTAATAATTATATTGTACCAATTGGAGCGGCAATTTGGTCAACGGTTCCATCTAGAATGATGGATATCCCTGCGGTTTTTTTTATAAAATTTTTTGATAATCATGGACTGCTACAAATTGTAGACCGCCCAAAATGGTGGGTGATTAAAGGAGGATCAAAAAAATATATAGAGAAAATGATTTCAAATTTTAAGGATTCGATTAAACTATCATCGCCTGTTATTAAAGTTATAAGGTCTAAAAATGATGTAGAAATTATTTACGGTGAAAATTCTGATTATTCAGAGCATTTTGACAAAGTTGTATTTTCTAATCATAGTGATCAGGCACTCAAACTAATTGAAAAACCAACTCAAAAAGAAATAGATATTTTAGGATCTATCAAATACCAAAACAATAATGCCATTCTTCATTTTGATGATTCAATCTTACCAGATAGAAAAAGAGCGTGGTCCAGTTGGAATTATTTATTAGATCTTGAACAAGATAATCCAGTAGCTCTTACTTACAACATGAATATTTTACAGAGCTTAGATTCTTCTCGCACGTTTTGCGTCTCTTTAAACTGTGATGATTTAATTGACTCAAATAAAATTATTAAAAATCTCAAATACGAACATCCACTTTTCACAGTATCATCTTTAAATGCCCAAAAAAGAAAACATGAAATTAGTGGAAAAAATAATACATACTATTGTGGTGCATATTGGAGTAATGGTTTTCACGAAGATGGGGTCACGAGCGCACTTGATGTTTGTGAAAAATTTGGGGAAAGTTTATGAGTATTTCGACAAAAAGCTACATATATACTGGTACAATAAGACACCGAAGATTTACACCATTTGATCATTTTTTTACTTACCCATTATTTATGGTTTATCTAGATCTCGATTCTTTCGAAGATAATATAAAAAAGTCGTGGCTTTGGAATATTAATAAAAGAGCCCTGGTTTCATTTATGCGAAACGATTATCATGGAGATAATAAAATAAATTTAGATGTTTCCGTTAGAAATACAATCTTAAATAGAATCGGAAAGAGTGTGAAGGGTCCGATTAGGCTTCTCACAAATTTAAGATATTTTGGTTATTGTTTTAATCCAGTTAGTTTTTATTATTGTTTTAATGAGGATGATTCTGAGGTAGAAGTTATTATGGCGGAGGTAACAAATACACCTTGGAAAGAAAGACATTGCTATATAATTACGAATGAAAATAAAAATATTGAAACTCGAAACTTTCATTCTAAACTAGAAAAAAAATTACACGTAAGCCCATTTTGGGGTATGGATCACAAGTATGAATGGTTATTTTCCGAGCCGGAAAAAACACTGTTAGTTAATATGAAAAATTTTAAAAATAAAAATATGGTTTTTGATGCTAACTTAAAATTGAACCGGATTCCTTTTAATTCTGAAAATCTTTTAAAGAAAGTTCTTAGGTTTCCTTTTTTAACTGCTATAGTTGTTTTTCGAATTCACTGGCACGCTTTTAAGTTATTAATCAAAAGAGCACCATTTTTTGTTCATCCTGATAAAATAAAACTAATGAAAGGTTCATAAAACATGAGTTCGGATCTTAAAGTAAATCATCTTGCTGATGGAATTAAGAAATCAAAGGGACCAGCCCTACTAGTAAAATTTTTTAAAAATGGTTTAAAAACCAAATTTAAAGAATTGAAAATTGGTCATATTACGATCAGTGATGAGCATGAATCCTATAGCTTTGGTGATGTCAACTCCGATTTTAAAGCAAAGGTAAATGTAAACTCAGAAGAGTTTTATATTTTGATTGGAAGTGGTGGCGCCATGGGCCTGGCTGAAGCCTACATGCTTGGATATTGGTCTTCTGATGATATGCTCGGGCTTATGAGAATTGTTGTAAAGAACAGAGATGTTTTACTATCATTAAATACAGGTTTTTCAAGGTTTTTTAATCCAATTAACAAAATAATTCATTGGACAAAGCAGAATACGATTCGTGGCAGTAAAAAGAATATCACAGCTCATTATGATTTAAGTAATGAATTTTATAAACTGTGGCTGGATAGAAGCATGACTTATTCTTGTGCATTTTTTGAAAACGATAGTGTTTCTCTTGAAGCTGCTTCCATTGAAAAAATCGATAGGATATGTAGAAAATTGGATCTATCAGAGAAGGATATGGTTCTTGAGATTGGAACTGGATGGGGGAGCTTTGCAGTCCATGCAGCAAAAAAATATGGATGTAGGATCACATCTACAACAATATCTGACAATCAGTATAAATACGCAAAAGCCTTGATTGAAGAACAAGGTTTAGAATCAAAAATTAAGCTTGTTAATAAAGACTATCGCGATCTTGATGGTACTTATGATAAAATAGTATCAATAGAGATGATTGAGGCAATAGGGTATCAGTATGTTGATGTATATTTTTCAAAATTATCTTCCCTATTAAAACCAAATGGAATGATAGCTTTGCAGGGTATTACCTACAATGATCAAAATTTTGACACATTTAAAGATTCAGTAGACTTTATAAAGAAATATATTTTCCCCGGTTCATGTCTAATATCAATTTCTCATATAATAAATATTCTTAAAAATAAAACTGATTTAGCTATGATTGATATGGAAGATATAACAAGGCATTATCCAAAAACACTTAGGAAATGGAGAGAGAATTTTATGAGCGTTGTTCCCAAAGTAAAGGAGATGGGTTTTTCTCAGGCATTTATTAACATGTGGGAATATTATTTTTTATATTGTGAGGCTGGTTTTTTAGAAAGAAATATTGGAGACTTCCAACTTATATTTGCTAAGTCTGGAACAAGAGATATAAATATCAAATTCTGATACATGATTTTACAATTGATTAAACTCGCGGAAAATGGGTTCTTACCTGATTTTTTAGTAAGATACGGTATATATCTTACATGTAAAAGTAGATTAGAAAAAGAAAGTGGCTATTCCATTGAAGATTTAGAGGCAAAAAAACAGGACTGGATAGCCCAAATGCAAAATAGTGATATAGCTCTAGTGCCTGACAAGGCAAACGAGCAACATTATGAAGTACCTGCGGAATTTTTTGATATTGTACTAGGGCCGCAACTCAAATATAGCTCAGGTTATTGGGAGAGGGATACTTTAGGCCTAGAAGATTCCGAAAACAATATGCTCTCTATAAGTGTAGAAAGAGCAGAAATAGAAGACGGTATGAAGATTTTAGATATTGGATGCGGGTGGGGATCTCTTTCATTTTATATGGCTCAGAGATACCCAAATAGCCAAATAACTTCAGTAAGCAATTCTAAAGACCAGAGGGAGTTTATTAAATCTAAATGCGATAGGATTGGTATAGAAAATATAAATGCAATGACCGCTGATATGAATGAATTCAAACCTGAAAATAGATTTGATCGGGTTGTTTCAATAGAAATGTTTGAACATATGCGAAACTATTGGAAGTTGTTATTTCGTATATCCTCATGGTTAAAAGATGATGGTAAACTTTTTATCCACATTTTTTCTCACAAATCATTCGTCTATCCCTTTGAAAATGAGAGAGAGTCTGATTGGATGGCAAGGGAGTTTTTTTCAGGAGGAATGATGCCCTCCCACGATTTATTACTAAATTTTCAAAAGGATTTAAATATTGAAAAAACCTGGAGAATTTCAGG
>CAYFIF010000073.1:0-8631 GCA_964343085.1 uncultured bacterium
ATTTTCAAAGTCTTCTTTTTGGCCCAGATTAAAAAATAAATTGACAATTCCTATCAATTTTTTCTTATCACCAATCGAAAATTTTTGGTTATATAATACTGATAAAGAGATATTAAAATTTTTTCCACCTGTATTCATTCTTGGTGCACCACGATCTGGAACGACAATACTCTATCAATTATTGTGCAAATATTTTAATTTTGGTTTTATAAATAATTTTGTTGCTGATTTTTATAGATTGCCGAATGCAGCTACTAGTTTCTATAAAAAGTTTTTTAATGAACAAAACAATATTTCTTTAGAATCAAAATTTGGTGAATCACAAAATTTATATGGACCTAATGAGTTTGGGAGCTTCTGGTACCAGTGGTTTGATAATGATCATAAACCCAAAAAACCAATCTCGATAATAAAAAAAGAAATCCTTTCAGGGGTTTCTGGCTTAACGCAAATACACCAAAAATCAATTTTGTTTAAAAATGTAGTAAATTCAATGAGGGTGATTCAGTTAAATAAAATTTTTGATAACCCTGTTTTTATTGTGATAACCAGAGATGAATTAGATACGGCTCAATCAATATTAAATGCTAGGGTAAAATTATATAATGATAAAAATCATCTATGGTCAGTCATGCCTTCGCGAATAGATAACTCGGAATTTAAAAAGCCTTATTGGACTCAAATTATTCAACAAATTAGAGGAGTCCATTTTAATATTGATTTGGCAAGAGGAGCGATCGGGGATGATAAATTTATTTTTGTGGAATATAGCGATCTTTGTAATAACACGGTTAAGGTTTTAGAATCAATAAAAGATAAATTAAACTATAGAGGTGTCAATATTACAAGTTATGATAAATCATATCCGTCTAGATTAAATTATTCTACAGGAAAAAAAGTTTCACAATCTGATTATGAACTCCTAAAAAACGAGATAGAAAAAGGTGTTTGATCATAAAAAAGTAAGGGATTTTATTTCAAGGTCTCCTCAAGGAACAATTTTTTCTTGTCCAGAATGGCTTGAAGCTGTAGCACCAGGCAATTGGGACTACATAATTGTAGAAGAAAAAAAAGAAATAAGAATATGTATGCCGATTATTATGACAAAAAAGTATGGGTTTTCAATTTTGAGTATGCCTCCACTAACTCAATCTTTGGGTATTCTTTTGCCTCCAGAAGAAGGGAAATATGCTGAAGAGCTATCAAGAAATATAAATAGGATGCGCGATCTTTTGATTCAAATTCCTAAATGTTCCTACTTTAAACAGAGATTTCATCCATCTTTTAAGAATTGGTTACCTTTTTATTGGCATAGATATAAGCAAACGACAAGATATACATATATTCTTCAAGATCTAACTGATATCAATAGTGTGTGGAATGGATTTAGATCAAATATTCGGCAAGAAATTCGGAAGGCTGAAAAGCAAATATTAATTGAAGAGAGTGATGATTTTAATGCACTTAAATTTTGTATTAATAGTACCTTTCAAAGGCAGGGAAAGAAAAAATTTGATTTTAAAATTTTAGATAGAATTTATCAGACATGTAATAAGCTTAATTGTGGGAAAATATTTTTAGCCAAGAATAAAAGTGGTGATATTTGCGGAGCAATTTATATAATTTGGGATAACAAAAGTTCATATTACCTTTGTGGTGGAAGTCCTAAGCAATTCAGAACTACAGGATCGATGTCATCTTTAATTTGGGATGCAATTAAATTTTCATCCAAAATTACAAAGCAGTTTAATTTTGAAGGTTCTATGATAAAACCTATAGAACGATTTTTCCGCGGATTCGGAGCCAGACAAGTCCCTTATTTTGAAATTTACCGATCGGAATCAGTTATTATCGATTTATATAAGTATTTAATTATAAATAAATGATTGTATTCTGATTTTTTAATTTTACAATGAAATATTATCGTCATACTGGGAATATAAAAGCGGCGCTATTTGTTATTGGTATTTCATTAATTATAGCTCTTTTAGCATATACAAAAAATTTGGTTAATCAACTAAGATCAGATAATCGTAATATAGTTCGCTTATATGCTGAAATTATTGCTAATGCAATAAAGGATGAGAATGATAAGAATCTAGATTTTGTTTTTGATAATATCATTAAGAAAGTTCAATTTCCTATAATACAGACAGATTTGAATCATATTCCTCAAATGTGGAAAAACTTGCCTCAATCCGTTGATGATTCAACCAGCAGAAATAAGTTTTTATTTGCGATGGACAAAATTAATGAGCCTATTCCACTACTTTATAAACTTGATGGATTTGATGAAATAACTTTTGGTTATTTACACTATGGGGATTCAATTTTGATAACAAAACTTCAATGGTGGACCTATATTGAAATATTTTCAATAGGTGCATTCATTTTTCTTGGTTTTGTTGGTTTCACTTTTATTCGAAATAATGAGAAACGTCATATATGGGTAGGGATGGCAAGGGAAACCGCTCATCAATTAGGTACACCGGTGTCTGCATTAATGGGTTGGGTAGACCTAATGAAAGATTCACCAGATAGAGTTGAAGAAATGATACCAGAAATAAAGTTGGATTTAAATCGCTTAGAACAGATTAATCGTAGATTTAGTAATATGGGATCGACTTCAGTATTGAAAAATATTGATCTATCTGATAATGTTGAAAGAGTGGTTAATTATTTGAATCGTCGAATGCCCAGTTTAGGCAAAAAAGTAACTTTGATAAATAATATAGAGTCAGGTATTTTTTTCCCTGCAAATGCTTCTTTACTAGCATGGTCGATCGAAAATATCATTATTAATAGTATTGATTCTATTAATAATGATAAGGGATTTGTCAATATTTCGCTTAAAAAAATCAATGATAGAATTAATATTAGAATTAAAGATAATGGGAGAGGTATTCCTAAAAAAGACTGGCGTAATATCTTCCGACCTGGTTTTAGTACAAAATCAACTGGATGGGGTTTAGGGCTTTCTTTATCTAGTCGGATTATTCAAGATATCCATAAGGGTAAAATCAGAGTTGTTGATTCAGTGAAAAATCGAGGAACTCTCATTGAGATCATTCTTTAAATTTAAAAAACTACAAAGTAATATCACCATCTGTTTTTAGGAGTTATTATGGATTTTATTTTTTCACAAGGGCAGCAAGCTCAGCACTCATCTGGTTTTGCACAGTTTATACCTTTTCTTTTAATTATGTTTATAATTTATTTTTTTATGATAAGGCCACAATCAAAAAGGCAGAAAGAAAAAAAACAAATGCGGGATAGCTTAAAGAAGGGTGATAAAATAATTACAATGGGAGGTATTTATGGAACTGTACAAGGTTTTAAAGAAAAAGGCAGTCTAGTAATTCTTAAGGTTGATAAAAGTACTGACCTTTTAATTAACAAAACTGCAATCATAGGTCTTGCAGGGAAAGAAAAAAATGTAGATTTAGAAACGCCTTAGTCTTCATGGGTATAAAATGTTTTAGATTATATTATTTTTGATTTAGAGGAATAGTTTGTCAAAAGAAATAATATTTAAGGCTTGAAAAAAAATGCTTCGTGTTGTATTTATGGGCAATCCTGATTTAGCATTGCCTACAATAAAATTAATCCAATCATCAAATCATCGAATTGTAGGTGTCGTTTCTAATAATTTAAAACCTTTAGGCCGAGGCAGGAAGCTTCAAAAAACTGCAGTTGGAGAATATGCAGAGGAACAAAATCTAAAATTAATTATGCCCAAGAGTTTGAATGATGAAAACTTTTTGGTATCAATTAAAAAATTGCGCCCTGATATTTTTGTTATAGTTGCGTATAAAATTTTACCAGCTAGAATAATTAAAATCCCAAAATATGGTGCTATCAATCTCCACGCCTCATTGCTTCCGAAGTATCGTGGTGCAGCACCAATACAATGGGCATTAATGAATGGAGATAAAAAGACAGGTGTAACAATTTTTCAAATTTCAAAACAAGTTGATACTGGCGATATATTATTGCGGAAAGAAATGGAAATTAAACCACAAGATGACTATCTTTCTTTGGGTAGACGTTTATGTGAAATGGGGTCCGAAATGGTTGTTGATACATTAAATCGTATTAATAATAATCAAATAAAAGCGATACCTCAAGATTCATTGTTAGCTACATCAGCACCAAAAATATCTAAGGATATGCTATTAATAAATTGGACGTGGAGTGCAAAGAAAATTCATAATTGGATTCGCGGTTTATCTCCTTATCCTGGGATGTATACAATTATACGAAATAAAAGGTTAAGGATTTTTAGATCTGAGATTAAAAATAAAAGATTAAAATCTAAACCTGGGACCATAATTGATTGCTCAAGTGATTTTTTGATAGCAACTGGAAAGGGAGCTATTTCAATATTAGATTTGCAAATTGAGGGTAAAACCAAGATGAGTGCAAAATTATTTTTAAGAGGATTCAATCTTTGCGAGGGCCATTTGGTTGGGAAATAAAAGGAATGATCATCGCTATCACTCGATTCAAATAATAACAGAGTTTGAGAATACCAAAAATCGGTTGCAAAGCATTCGCAATGAATATTTCAAAAATCAATCTATTGATGATAATATAAGGCCAAAAATTACAGCCTTAACTAATGCAACGATTAGGTTAAAGGGCCGTCTTGATTATATTTTACAGACTAATTCAAAAATTGATTTTTCAAAAACTGATTTTTTATTAATTAATATATTAAGAATTTCAATTTTTGGCCTCATTTATGATTCACGCGTACCTGCGTACGCAATAATTAATAGTGCAGTTGAATTGGCAAAAAAATTAGCAAATTATAGAGCTGCAGGTTTTGTAAATGCAATATTAAGAAAAGTAAATATAAAGTTTCAAAATTTACCAGATTGGGAATCAAAATATGAAAAGGAGGCAAAGTGGCATTCAATTCCAAATTGGTTATATAAAAAATGGGCAGAAAAATATACTGAAAATGACCTGAAACTTCTTTTAGATGAGATTAATAAAAATCCACCGAACAATATTCGTTTTTCACCATTGGAAATAAGCTCGAAAGTTTTGATAAGTAGATTAAATAAATATTCAATCAAGGCAAAAAAGAATGAAGGTCTTACTAATTTTCTTAAGATAAATTCAGGTTTAACAGCAGTTCTGGGAACTGAATTATTTAAAACAGGAAAAATATCAATTCAAAACCCTGCTTCAGGTGCGATTATCAACCTTTTGGATCCAAAAGAGGGCGATTTGATCATAGATGCTTGTGCTGCTCCAGGTACAAAAACATTACAAATTGCAGAGAAGTTATCTGATAATGATCTAGTACTAGCTTCTGATATAAATCCAAAAAGAGTTAAAATGGGTGAAGATGATCTTAATCGACATAATTTAAAAAATATTAAATGGTCTGTTAAAGATGCTGCATGTGATTCATTTCAGCCAGTTAAAAAAATATTGATTGATGCTCCTTGTTCCGGTACTGGAGTATTAGCTCGAAGGCCTGATATTCGTTGGCGAAGAAAAAAAAGTGATATAGAACGATTTTCAGAATTACAATTTATGATATTAAATAACATGTCAAAATATTTACTTAGAGATGGTATAATTGTTTATTCAACTTGTTCATTAGAAGAAGAAGAAAATTGGAGTGTTATACAACGATTTCTTAATTTAAATAGTAAATTCGTTATCGTACCAGCCAAATTAGATTATCCGAAAAGCTGGATAAATAGTATGGGCTGTATAGAAACTTTACCCCATATTCATGATGTGGATGGAATGTTTGCTGCAAAATTGAAACGCAATTAATGAAAAAAATATTTAAATATTTTTTAGTATTTATGATTTTATCTTCTTTGGTTATTATAATTATTGACCATCTAATTATGCCATTCTATATACGTCAAGGACAAGGGAAATATATGGTAAATGTTGTAGGAAAAGATATTGAATACTCCAAAAAAATTCTTTTATCCGAAGGTTATAGAAGTCTTATTTCAGATACTCTTTTCACTAGCAGATACGAGCCCGGGACTGTAGTTGATCAATACCCACCCGGGAACACCTTGGTTAAGGCAGGCAGGACTGTTCGGTTGAAAATAGCACATTCTGAAAAGATGGTTGTTATTCCTGACCTTATTGGGCGTTCAATCAGAAGTGCTGAGTTATCACTTCAACAAAATGGTTTAAAAATAGATAGTGTTTATAAAGAATATAATTCAGATGTTCCTGAAGGAAATGTGACTTGGCAATATCCGAAAGGTGGTGATTTTATAAATCGTGGTCTAGGAGTCAATATTACTGTCAGTTTAGGAGTCCCACCTAATTTTTTTCAAGTTCCGAATGTATTTGGTTTAAGTAAGAAAAAAGCTGAAAAAGATTTATTAAAAGCAGGTTTCAAAATAGGCAAAATATATTATCGCCAAAATGAAGATTTAATTCCTTATACTGTTTTAGATCAGTCTATTGCTGCCGAGACAGTCCTCGAAGATCCGACCACTATTGATTTGACAGTTAGTGTTTTGGATATGCAAGATATTTTCAATCAAATGATAGATAAGTGAATTCAATACCAAAGCAAGAAATTTTAAGAAAAGTTTTACATATCCTTGCATCGATTATTCCAATTAGTTTAATCTGGTTTCCGTACGATACTTATTTTTTTTCTTTTTTTTTATTTATAATAATTGGGATTGGAATTTTTCTAGAGTATGGTAGAAGGCATATTAGATGGCTAAAGATGTTTTTTTATTACCTAAACTTTATGATGAGAAATAAAGAATTGAACGGTGGATTTACTGGTGCAACCTGGCTTTTAATTGGTTGTTTTTTTTCGGTAATATTTTTTCCAAAGGATATTTCTATAGTCTCAATGTTATTTCTTACCATTGGTGATACTTTTGCTGCTATTATTGGTATTGCATTTCCATTAGGGAAATATAAAGGGAAAACAATTAGTGGAAGTATTGGAGGTTTTTCTTTGGCTGGAATAGTTATATTCTGTTTTATTGATAATTTTGATCCAACAATTTTAATTGTTGGTGTAATTTTTTCTATGTTAATCGAAATGCTACCATTACCTATAAATGATAATTTAACAATTCCGATATTTTCTGGTTTTGGAATGGTTCTAACAAGCTATATTTTATGAATTTTTTTGCGCCATCAGTCTTATGGGGAATGCTTGCTATCAGTTTGCCTATTATTATTCATTTTTATAGCAGGTTTAAAGCAATTAATATAGAGTTTAGCACTCTTCAATTTATAAAAAAATTGAAAACAAGCTCCATGCGCCGATTACGAATTAAAGAATTATTATTAATGTTAATTAGAATATTAATAATTACATCGACTGTTTTAATGATTTCTCAACCTTTCACTAGTGGATATATCCCAGGATGGTTACTTGGAGACCAGAAAAGAGAAGTAAATATAATTATTGATAATTCGGCAACTATGAAGGCAAAAGTTGGGAATAAAACACTGCTTGAAAAATCAAAAGATAGTTCTATTTCTTTATTATCAGTTTTTCCCAAAAACACTAAAATATCATTAATTCAATCTTGTCCAAAAAAAGTATTATTTAAGGGAGAAATTGATGATCCTATTTTGCCATCAATAATTAGATCAATAAAACAAACTTACAAATTTGATGATATATGGCAAGTGATTGAATCATTTGTGATCGAGAACGGTAATCTGGATATGTTAATTAAAGAGTGTGTTATATTTAGTGATTTTTATTATGCGCCCGATAGTAATTTTTTAAACCAAAATTTCAATAAAGACAATTGGAAATTTTATTTTATATACCCTAAAGAGATTATTGATAATCTTTCTCTTCAATCCTCTAAATCCACTCATAAGGTTAAAGCATTGGATGAACTTGTAAATATTAATGTTAGAATTTTAAATAATGGGATTAAACAAAAAAGTAATATTCCTATTGAATTATTATTCGATGAACATCGTGTTGGGCAGGTTGTCGCAAATTTTGATCCCAATGAAATGAAAGATTTTGTGTTTAAAGCTTATCCAGGTAGGCAGGGAATTATTGAAGCAAAACTCATTTTGCCGAATGATGATTATTCTTCGGATAATTATGGTTTTATAGCAATGCCAGTTATGGAAAAAATAAAATGTGCTATCATTGCAAGTTCACAAGAAGAAATAAATATTTTAAAAATAATTTTATCAGCGATAGATCCTTTAAACCAGTTTCTATTTATTGAAACACGGCTACAACCTAATATTAATAGATTATTTGTAGATGAAATGGATGTCATTATTATTCATAATCCTTTTGATATTTCAGATGATGCAATCTTATCATTAAATAACTACCTAAACGATGGTGGTGGACTAATTTGGTTTCAGGGTGATAGTCTGAATGTAAACGCGGATAATAGACTTACAAATAGTTTAGGTTTTCCTAAGACTAGTTCCATAAAAAAGGTTGGTTCAGAATCAAGCTTTTTTGATATTGAATATTATAATGACCGATCAATGCTATTCTCAGATTTGAAAATAAAAAGCTTTGATACGGAATTGCCTCAAATTTTTTCTTACATTAAAACAATTTTAACAAATAAACACAATTTACATATGGCAACAAATACAGGAGATGCACTGTTATTGGAT
>CAYFIF010000074.1:0-8532 GCA_964343085.1 uncultured bacterium
TCCATATACTATAATCGCCTAATAATTATAAAGCTTATTCATTGTCATCGTTAGAATGGTGTGGATCTTTATCCGTTTTTTCACCACCTGCAATTGAATCTCTCATATCAGTATCAGATTTGATATTTTGCATATTATAATAGTCGAAAACGCCTAGTCTCCCTTCACGGAAAGCAAATGCCATAGCCTTTGGTACCTCAGCCTCAGACTCAACAACTCTTGCTTTCATTTCTTCAACCCTCGCTTTCATCTCTTGTTCTTCAGCAACTGCCATAGCACGACGAGTTTCAGCTTTTGCCTGAGCTACTTGCAAATCTGCTTCGGCTTGATCCGTCTGTAGAGCTGCTCCAATATTTTTCCCAACATCCAGATCAGCAATATCTATTGATAATATTTCAAACGCAGTCCCAGCATCTAATCCTTTTTCCAAAACAGCCCTAGAAATATTATCAGGGTTCTCAAGAACAGCTGAATAATTGTTTGCAGATCCAATAGCGCTAACTATGCCCTCACCTACACGTGCAATAATTGTATCGTCTGTTGCACCACCAACAAGTCCAGCAAGGTTTGTTCGAACAGTAACTCTCGCGCGCGCTTTTAATTCAATCCCATCTTTCGCAACCGCAGCCAGATAGCCATCAACTGGAGCATTGATAACTTTTGGATACACACTTGTTTGTACTGCTTCTTTTACATCACGCCCAGCCAAATCAATAGCTGTTGCAGTCTCAAACTCTAAAGGAATGTTTGCCTTATCCGCAGCAATCAATGCACCAACAACATTAACAACATTGCCACCTGCTAAATAGTGAGTCTCTAGCATATCAGTTGTTACTTGATTTAGTCCAGCTTTGTGCAAATTGATAACACCATCTGTTACCAAGCGTGGTGAAATTTTTCTCAATCGCATTCTAATTAAATCAACAATGCTAATTCTACCTATTCCTAAAGAAACTATGCCCTGTATCCATAAACCTAAAGGCACAAAGTAAAGAAGAATTAAAATTATTATTAAAATAACTACTAGCATAATCATTTGAAAACCCATAAACATATTGATGTCTCCTATTTATCCAATTAACTAATTTTCCTGACAACAATCCGATTGCCATCAACAGATAAAATATTAACGTTGCTTCCTTTATCAATAAACTCACCCTCACTAACGACAAATACTCTCTGATTATTAACTTTTACCCAGCCAGACGGATGAAGATCCGAATCAGCATGCCCATTTAAACCAATTAGGTTCTCCCAACCAAGAGTATTTGAATATCCATCTTCTTTTTTCTGTATATCTGGTGAGGTTAATTTTTTCCAGAAATCAGATTTAATCATAATTTTCACTAAAAAAAATAAACCTATTAATCCTCCAACTATTCCGATAACTAAACCATCTGCTGCTTGGGAAATAATCTCATCACTAACAGGAACCTCAGGAAGTAAAAGCATATACAAACCATAAACAATTACCAAAATACCAAATATTCCAGCCACACCAAACCCCGGTATTACAAATGCTTCCAAAAGCAACAATCCAATACCGGTGATAATAAATAAAAAATCAGTCATTGTAGCAAGCCGAGCAATATAGGAAGCACTTAATGATAAAACCAGACAAGCTAAACCTACAAATCCAGGAATGCCCCAACCCGGACTCTGCAACTCAAATAATATTCCTAAAAATCCAAAAGTTGTTAATAGCGAAGCAACAACAGGATCAGTAAGGAAGCGAACAATATTCTCGGACCAATTCTCTTCAATCTTGTTTATTTTTATATCTTGTAAACCTAAAATGTCAAGTAGTGAACTAAAATTATCTGCAGTACCATCTGCTATCATATATTTTAATGCTAATTGAGTTGTTAAAGAAATTAGTTTCCCTTCTTTACGCCCCTCAATATCATCCACAAAAATTGAATCGTCACCCATCATTAGATAATCAAATTTTAAGTCCTCGTCTACCATCCCTCTAGCAATGACTGTACTTCGATTTCTTTTTTCAGCGGTTGAGGCCATTTCTTCCCTCATAAAACTAATAACTTTTTCACTTCCTTTTTTACCCGACATATCTACTGCAGTCGCTGCTCCAATAGAAGCTCCCCCTGTCATGTAAATCTTTTCGCATGATAATGATATTAAAGCGCCAGCCGATATAGCTCTACGATTTATAAATGCAATAGTTAATAAATCTGAACTTAAAATCGCATCTTTAATTTGTGTCGCAGCATCTACTCTTCCTCCAAAAGTATCTATATCAAATATAACTGCTACAGCGTTATTTTCCTTTGCTTGATTAAGGCCTCTGACTATGTAAGCAGGGAGACCAAGGTCAATAGTCCCTTTGATTGGGATCTGATAAACTACCTCTGAAAAAAGAAACGAGTATACTGCAAAGATAAAAATAACTATTTTATTCATATGCTTAAATTTCGCATTATTTACCCATACTATTATAATAATTTCATATAAACAAGTATTACACTCTTTAATGTAATTTAAAAAAAATATGAGAATAATTGACCCGCTTACCTACCTTTTATTAAAAATAGTTAAAAAATATATTTCTAATCAATCATATAAAAAGAGATTTAAGATATCTCAAATAATATCAAGCTTATTATATAACCACCTCTCAATAAGAAAAAAATTAGCAAAAAAAAATATAAAACAAGCATTTCCTGAAAAATCAGATCACTGGGTTGATTCCACTTTAAGATCATGTTATCAAATATCTGTACACCATTTTTTAAAATTTATTTCTTTCCCAAAATCTTGGAATAATGCAAAATATGAAATTAAAGGATTAAAAATATTAGATGGAGCAATGAAACAAAACAGAGGAGTAATCCTCCTTGCCGCTCACTTTGGCCCTTGGGAATTAATGGGCGCTTGGCTTGGGAATAATGGTTACCATTTAACAGGGGTTGCTCAGAAACAAAAAAATGCAGGAGCAAATACCTTTTTCGTATACCAAAGAGAAAAAAGTGGCGCTGATCATATATATAGAAAAGAATCATTTGATAAAATGTATAAAATACTAGAAAGAAAAAAAATTTTAGTCCTTATTAGCGATCAAGATGCAAAAAAGAAAGGTGTTTTTGTTGATTTTTTAGGAACGAGTGCTTCAAGTCCCAAAGGAGCTGCAATATTCCATAAAAATACAAATGCTCCATTGGTTGTTGGAACCTGCATAGAGAAAGATCACAATCATTACATAATAGAATTTTTACCCGTTAATCCTCCTAAAAACACTGTTAAAAGTATAACTCAAACCTATACATCTATCTTTGCTCAATTTATATTGAAATATCCAGAACAATATTTCTGGTTTCATGATCGTTGGAAAACAAAAAACGATGAAAAGAATTAAAGTTAATTCGCCTGAGGCTATTGAAATAACAATTAAAGCTCTTTTAAAAGGACAAATAGTTATTTACCCAACTGACACGATCTATGGATTTGGATGTGACGCAACAAATAATAAAGCAATAATCAGACTAAATGAATTAAAAGGTCGGCAATCTCCAATGAGTGTAATTGCCCCAAATAAAAATATTGCGATAAGCTGGCTTAATATAACATCTAAAGAAGAACGACTTCTTTTGAAAAATTTCAATAATGGTAATACTATAATCGCTCCCGCACAAGAAGGACTAGTCCAAAGTAAAATTTTGGGTGAGAAAAACACACTTGGAATAAGGGTACCAAACTATTCATTCTGCAAGTCGCTATCAAATTCATTTAGTAAACCGATAACAACAACAAGCGTAAATAAAACAGGATTTCATCCTCATGCAAACCCAGATCTAATAGAAAAAGAGTTTTCAAATGAGGTATCGGTATTAGTTGATGATGGCATTTTAATAAGTCCCCCGTCTTCGATTTTAAAATTAGAAATGGGTAAGTTGGTCACTATTAGGAAATGAAAAAAATATTATTTTTATTCAGTTTTTTGTGTGCTCAAAACCAATTGCCTATAGGCGAAAATTTGAAATATAAAGTTTCATTCGCAGGTATAGAAGCTGCAACTGGAAGATTAAATATTATTAAGATTGAAATGATTGATAATGTTCCAACATACCATGTCCAAATAAAAATTCAAACTCTAGGAATTACCGATAGGTTATATCCAATAGATGATAGAATTGATATTTGGCTAGAAAAGGAGACCCTTAGAACAGTAAAAATTGAGAAAAATATTAGTGAAGGAAATTATAAAAAAAGTTCGGTCACAAAGTTTTATCAGAAAAATAAATATGCTCTTGTAGATAATGATACAGTTACTATACCAGAAGATTGTCATTCACCATATTCATTAATTTATTCATTGCGCGATAATCAAGCTCTAATAAAAATGGCCAACTTAACTATATCTACACTAGATGGGAAAAAAGTAACACCCGTAAAACTACAAGTTCAAAAGAATAAAGAAGTTTTTGTTCCATCAGGAAAATTTGTTTGCGATAAAATTACACCAGTCCCATTAATTGGGGAGAAATTTAAAAATGAAGGAAAAATTTCTATCTGGTTTAATAATGATACGGGAAATCGAGTACCAATAAAAATTTGGTTAAAATTAAAATTTGGTTCATTAATTATGGAATTAAATGATAAAATTAATTAAATAACCGCGATATGTCATTATACATAACTGTAATCATTAACAATAATATAAATGTCATTCCTATTTGCTGGATTAAAACTCTTGTTTTTAATGTTAACGGTCTATTAATAATTGATTCAATCAATATTATAAATATATGACCACCATCTAAGCCTGGAATAGGTAAAATATTCAAAAAAGCAAGATTAATACTAATTAAGGCCATAAAAGAAAGCAATGGTACTATTCCAGCATTTGCTTGCTCTCCTGCTAGTTGTGCAATCATAATCGGTCCACCAAAATCAGATAAAGAAGCAGAACCACTAAATAACATTTCCAAGCTCATTATTATCATTCCAAAACCAGCGATTGTTCCAGAAACACCATAACCAATTGATTCAATCATTGTGATATCCGAATGAATAAACTCTGGTTTAATGCCTATAATCCCTATGGTATCTATTTCTCCATTAATTATGGTAGGAGTAGAACTCGTTATTAATGAAAACTCAAGATTTTCTGTTCCTCTTAAAACTGTTATATTAATAGGAGAATTAGGTATAGCGTGAATTATACGGGTTAATTCTTCCCATGTTTTTATTGGACTCTTATCTATTTGAACAATCCTATCACCTGATTTAATTCCCACATTTTTGGCAGGCATTTCATCCATCACTTCAGAAATAATTGGATTTTGAGATGGTATCGATTTCCCCTGCATATAAGAAATACCAGAAAATATTAAAAACGCAGTCAAGATATTCATTAAAACACCAGCAGATAATATAAAAACCTTATTAAGCACTGGTTTGGACATAAACTCATCAGGGCTATATTCAATATTTGTGTCCATACTTTCATCCACAAAACCCGCCATTTTCACATAACCTCCAAAAGGAATAATCGCAAAAACATATTCAGTATTTGAGCCCATTCGGTTAGGTTTTTTTATGAAATGCTCTATTACTGGAACCCACTTAAGTTTTTTATTAATTAATTTAAAAAAGAAGATCTTTACCATAAATCCATCATCTAGAGATTTGAGTGAAATAAATCGTGGAGGAAAACCAATGGAAAATTTTTCGACCCTCACACCTAAAGATCTAGCAGCAAAAAAATGTCCAAGCTCATGGACAAGAATAAGAACTCCCAAAACTAATATTGTGGCCCAAAGAAAAGTCATACTTGATTTATTTCATTTATATTTTTTAAAAATAATATTTGACTGAATTTAATTATAACTATTTACACAATTCTCAACCCAATTATCCAATTCTCTTAAATCCCCAAGACTTGGTTCATTCAACCAATTATGTGTATTTAAAACCATATAATTAATTCTGTAAATATCCATAAATTGGATCTCTTGGCGAAGAAATCTTTGGACAGAATAATCATTTGCTAGATTTAGCGCAGCTGGACCGGTACCCAGTTTTTTTAATGCATCATAAGCTAATGAAATGCATGGAAATTTATCTAGATTGGGTTTATAAAAATTAAGTTCTTTTATTTTAAAAAAATCCAACCGTTCCCAGTTTGCTTTCCTATGTCTTGGATATGTTAGAGCATATTGAATAGGAACTTTCATATCAGGGACGCCCATTTGGGCCTTAACTGATCCATCTTGAAACTCAACCATCGAATGAATTATTGATTGTGGGTGAATAACAATCTCAATTGGTGTTTGATTACCGTTAAATAACCAAAAAGCTTCGATTACTTCAAGGCCTTTATTCATCATAGTTGCACTATCAATAGTAATTTTTTCCCCCATCTCCCAATTTGGATGATTCAAAGCTTCTTTTAAAGTTATTTCATCGAAAGTACCTAAATCCCTATCTAAAAATGGACCTCCACTGCCTGTAAGAATAATTTTATCTATATCTTCAATATTTTCCCCAGCTATGCATTGCCAAATTGCCGAGTGTTCGCTATCAACAGGAAATAATTTTGCGCCTGATTTTTTCATAGCCTCATTTATTATTGACCCAGCCATTACAAGACTTTCTTTGTTTGATAAGGCTACGTCTACACCTGATTTTATTGCAGACAGTGTCGGTTCCATTCCGATACCACCGACTAGTCCATTTAACATAATATCAACATCATCTCTTGAAGATAATTCTAATAAGCCCTCTCGCCCTAATATGACTTCGGTTTTGTCATTTTTAAAATGGTTTCTAGCTTCCTTATATGCTTCTTCTTCAACCAAACAAATCGCTTTTGGTTTAAACTTTTCTGCTTGCTCTATCAATTTTCTGCTATTTGAAAAAGCAGATAAATAAACAACCTTTAAATCATTTTCTAAATTTTCAAGAACCTTAAGAGTGTTGGACCCTATGGATCCTGTAGACCCTAAAATTGAAATTCTTTTTTTCATATTAAAAATTTTTTTGTATAAACCAGCTAAAATAATATCGTTTAGGATGATATTTTAAACGTCCCCCTAAAACTGTTCCATATATATTTTTTATTAAACTAAAAGAAAAAAAATTTGTCTGACCTTCAATCTTTTTGGGAGTTTCAATAACTGCTCCATGGGTTACCTCTTTAAAAAAGTTACTTCCAAAACCGATATTTAAAATGATATTTCCTCTTTTTTTCCATTTTTGTATATCTATTGTCAAACATGATAATCTAAAATCTTTTAATCCTCTTAAATTTGACTTATCAATTGCAAAGACAAAATCCTTCTCCTTTTCCTTTTCTCCTATAAAATATTGTAACCCTCCACCTGTAACCTGAGGATTTTCATTTTTTGTTAAAAAACCATATGCTTTACCTGTTAAAGCTAAATTATTTGATATTTTATAACCGAACCCAAAATTAGGAAGAAACCAATGTCTTTCATTTATTTTTGAAATGGATATTGAGTGTCCAAAGCCAATAGTTAAACGCGAATCATCCATTGGATTAATTATAAGAATTTCACTTAACCAGAAGGATGTATTATTACTAATTGATTTAGAACGTTCCGGTTTATTTGAATGAAAATTAAAATCTGCTACTTGGCTGTTTATTATTCCAATAAAAGAAAAAAAACAAACTGTTTTTTTCATTCTCAGATAATACCACGTTTAGATGATCTAATAAAATTTATTATTTGATCTTTGTACTTAGATCTATCAATCTGATTTTGAATTTCTTGAATTGCTTGTTTTCTATTTAAACCTGAGCGGAAATACAATTTGTAAATTTCTTTAATTATTTTTCTATCCTTACCAGAAAAATTTCTTCTTTTCAATCCAACACTATTTATTCCACCATACTTTAAGGGGTGCCCAACGCACAAAATGAATGGTGGAATATCTTGGACAACTTTGAATCCTGCACCAATAAATACATGTTGGCCAACTTTACAAAATTGGTGAACTAAAACAGCTCCACCTAGGATTGCCCAATCTTCTATTGTTACATGTCCTCCTAAGGTTGACATATTTGCTAGAATAACATTATCTCCTAAAATACAATCGTGCGCAACATGGCTTGATGCCATTAGTAAACAATCAGAACCAACAACCGTTTTACCTAAGGCATCTGTCCCTTTATTAATTGTCACATATTCGCGTATGGTTGTTCTATCCCCTATATAGGCATTTGTTTCTTCTCCTTTATATTTTAAATCTTGAGGAATTTCTCCAATTGATGCAGAATGATATATCTTACAATCATTACCAATAATTGTGCCTTTACAAATAGTAACATTGTTACCAATTATAGTATTATTGCCTACAGAAACAGATTCTTCAATAACACTAAATGCTCCTATTGTGATATTAGTCCCTAATTTTACTTTTTCGTGAACAATTGCAGTCGGATGAATTTTATTTGGACTATTGATTTGAAACTCTATCTACTATATTTGCAGAAACATAACCCTCAGCCATTAATTTGTCTTCTACAAAAATTCGGCCATGAAACCTACA
>CAYFIF010000075.1:0-8416 GCA_964343085.1 uncultured bacterium
AAATTAAAATATAGATTTGATAGAATTTTCTTATCAATCCGAAATGGTCCTCCTGTAATTAATAGAGAGATTAATGTTAATAATTGAAATTTAGATAAGATTGGTTTATGAAAAAGAAATTTCTAACTGAATTAAGAGCAATAGTAATTATTGTAACCATTGTGCTTACTGTAAAAGTTACCTTAGTTGAGGCATACATAGTCCCTACTGGGAGCATGGAAAACACTATTATGACTGGTGATTTTTTGGTAGGAAGTAGATTCGTTTATGGGATGAGAACCCCAGATTGGATTGGAATACCTTATACAGATATTGGCTTCTCTATACCATATATAAAATTCCCAAAATTTAAAATTCCAAAAAAAAATGATATTTTTATCTTTAAATATCCAAGAGATAGGTATGTAAAATATGTAAAAAGATGTTTGGCGGGGCCGGGTGACACTATCTATGTATCAGAAAAAGAGGTTTTTCTTAATGGTGAACTTATTAAACCAGAATACAAACCTAAATTCATTACTCCGGTTATGCCTAGAACTTATAGGCAACCTGATCTATTTTTAAGTTCAGAAACTAATATTAATAAAGATAATACTGGCCCCATCTATATACCCAAAAAAGGCGATATATTCCCTATTCACGAAAAAACAAACTGGAGATTTCTATTACCGATCATTTTAATGGATGGACATTCAGCAAGTCTTGTAAATGGTGAAGTTTCTTATACTTTCACTTTACAGGATCCGCATGACATATCAAGAAGGAAAGGAGACAATAATATTTATGAAAAATACTTTCCCTCAGGGAATTTAATTACACCATGGTCAAGACATATCAATGATGAACATTTTAAATATTTAATGATTAATGGTGCGCCCGCAAGTGAAATGAGCGAATATCAAACTACTCAAAATTTCTACTGGGCAATGGGCGATAATAGAGATGACAGCTTAGACTCTAGATACTGGGGCTATGTCCCTGAAAATTTTGTGTTAGGGGAAGCCGTATTTTGTTATTTTTCAATAAACTTAAATAACTGGCGTCCACGATGGGATAGAATCGGTGTCATCTTAAAATAAAATTGCGATATCTTTTACTTTTATCATTATTTTTCACTTCAATTAATTTTTCTTTTTGCCCTAAACCACCGAGGATGGTTAGGCACTACAGCTATAAAATTGATAAGAAAATTGCTTTAAAAAAGATTCGTAAAATTCTAGAAAATGAAGGATATTTTATTAATGAATATGCCCCCGAGGATGGCTTTTTGTTTACTGATTATAAGATATTTTCTTGGGGAAAAAACGAATATCAGTTTTCACTTATTGTTCATGTGACCGATAAGATTACCTTAAGCGGTATGGGAAAACTCGATGTGCCAAAATCAGGCATGGGAGATCCTAACGATATATTTGAAACGCAGTCGTTAGAAAAATTACCCTACAGGTTACAAAAATCTGTTTTTGGAGAAATAGAAAAAAACTTTGACCGTTTAGGGTTTAAAAAAATTAATCATTGGCCATAAGATTCAATATTGACCTATACTATCCGAATTGTGAAATTCTGTTGTAATTATATATTAATTAAACATACTTTCAGAATCTGTTATGAGTATTGATTTTAGTAGTCAAGATGATAGAATAAGCTATCTTAATGAAAAACTCGATGATATCGTTGATGGCATTAATGCGGTCTACGGGTCTTTTCTTACTGATGAGCTTGTCACTAGAATGGAGAGGACCATCCTTGATTTCAATGAAGAAATTGAAGCGGTCATGAACGATATTAAACTAAATGCAGATAAAAAAAATAAAATGCTACATGATTTAATTGATGGGAATGTGGTAATAAAACCAAAAGAATCAAAGGAGGAGGATTCTATTAAAGATAATGACGGCCTGAGCGCATGGGAGAAAAAACTAGAAGGCCTCTAAAGCTTCCTATCATTTGATTATTATTTTGAGTTTTTTTTACATTTATTTAGAGACATAATATAAAATTTCTTAAGGAGTATAGATGAATATTAAAGATAAGGTTGTATATTTTATATTACTGCTTCTCATCGGAGGAGCTATTTATCTTAAATTTGAAAATGATAAAATTAATATTCGAATGGATCAGTTAAATACTGCTGATATTCGCCATGAAGAAAAAATAGAAGATCCATTTACTGATAGTCTCCGTCAATACAATCTTAGATTTATTGGGAGGGGGAAACATCTTAGAAAAGCACAAAATGATATTATTTTCAATAATGAACTGATTAAATCAAATACTGATTCCTTAGCATCTCTGATAGATGATGTTAGCTACACTCTAGATAATTTCATGAGGAAGACAGATAAAAACTTTAAAGAAGTCAGAAATGATATTGAAGACCTGGGTCTAGAAATAAGAGGAAACATAAAAAGGGTAAAGAGAAGTATTTCTGATCTTCAAGATCTCGTCTCAACAGTCGATAAAAGACTAAAAGAAATTGAAGATTTATCTTTAATTCAAAAAGAAAAAGCAGAAGCTGCCGAAGAAGAAGAATAAGATATATTCAATTTTTAATTTAACCAAAGGCCATTTAATCTAATTATTTGGCCTTTTTTATTTTTTATTTTTACTGTTTAATCTTATTGCCATATGTGTTATGTTTTTATCTAGAATATGAAAAAGACCTATATAGTAATATATTTTATAACAATAGTTAGTATTGGCTCATTTGGATTTTATTTTTTAGGCAGACCCGAATGGTCTGTTTTTGATAGCATTTATATGACAATTATAACCTTAGCGACCGTTGGCTATGGCGAAGTTCATCCGATGGGACAAGGAGCCAAAATATGGGCAATAATAGTTATTATATTTGGAGTAACTGGAATTGGAGCAATTTTTAGGGTACTCGGAAAAGAAATAATTCAGATTGAAAAATATAAAAAAAGGATTATGATGAATAAATTAAAAGAAATATCAGACCATTTTATAATTTGCGGTTACGGAAGAATGGGCGCAATTATCGCTAAAGAGTTTTCAGAAAAAAAACTAAAATTCCTTATAATTGAAAAAAATATTGAAAAATCTCAAAAATTAACTGATGATGGAATATTATGTATAAACAGCGACGCAACCAATGAAGAAACTTTAAAATTAGCAAATTTCAAAAAAGCACTTGGCGTAGCCGTTGTATTGGATAACGATAGAGATAATTTATTTGTTACTTTATCAATTAGAACCTACAACCCAGATATACACATTATCAGTCGTTGCGCTAGAGAAGAAAACAAAAATAAGTTGGTTCGTGCTGGAGCAAATAGGGTTATAAATCCCTATGTATCAGGCGGACATAAGATGGCAGAAATTTTATGTAACCCTAAATTAGAGGACTCTGTATCCATCAGGACGCCTGAAATCCCTAATTTGGATATAGATGTTAATGAAATTTCCATGAAAAATCTTCCCAAATTCATAGGACATCCGATTTTAGATCTAAACCTTAAAAAGGATTATGGAATTGATATCGTTGGAATAATTAATAAAAGCGGACAATATACCATTAAGCCTAATGAAGATGTTATTCTAAAAGAAGATGATATCATCATAATTATGGGAGAAACCGTAAAATTCAATTCATTTAGGGAAAAACTAACAATTTAACACGGAATATTGTTTTTGGCCCATAATATATATTATGTATAATTGGTTATTAACCTAAATAGAAGACACTGTATAGGTTTGGACTTCCCCTATTCCTTTAATATCAATTTTTTTTAGTGGATCAATTTTAAATCTATTTTCTTTTTCGATTAAAACTTTGGTTTCTTCAGATATATGAATCTTTCCTTCGGGGCTGGTGGTTTCAAGTCTATTTGCAAAATTTATTGTTGAACCCCATATATCAAAAGCAAATTTCTTTTTTCCAATAACACCGCTAACAGCTGATCCAGAATGAATACCAATTCTTAATTCAAGATCCATCATATCATTGGATTTATTTAAAATTTTTATTGATTTTAATATTTCGATCCCAAAAAATACTGTATCCACTGCGCTTTTAATTTTTTCACCATTTAATCCTGATACCGCAAAGTAACTATCTCCGATAGTTTTTATTTTTTCCAAGCCAAATCTCTGTGCCAATGTATCAAATTCCGTAAAAATATTATTTAAAGTAGATACTATATCTTCAGGATTCATATCTTTTGCCTGAGGGGTAAATTTAACAATATCTGCAAATATTATAGTTAAATCATGGTGTTTATTAGCTATATTTGTTTCTCCGAGCTTTAATCTGTCTGCAATTTCTTTTGGTAGAATATTAAATAGGAGATTGTCTGATTTTTCTCTTTCTTTCTCCAATTCAATTATTAAATCTTTTTCTTTGTCTCGCAATTGTTTTTTTTCAATACAATTAGAAATTCTGGCATCTAAAATTGCTTGCTCGAATGGCTTTTGGATATAATCGTCCGCTCCAATATCGATACACCTGTAAATACTATCGGGATCATCCATGGATGATATCATAATAACAGGTAAATAATAAAATCTTTTATCATTTTTGATAAATTTTAACACCTCATATCCATTCATTTCTGGCATTACAATATCAAGCAATACCAAATCTAGGGAGTCTGCATTAGTCATTATTTCGACTAGCGCCTCTCTACCATTATTTGCTACAAATACATTATGCCCCTGCTTCTTTAATCGCTTTTTTAACAGCTCTGTATTATTTGGATTATCATCAACAACTAAAATGTCTCCAGTAGATCTATCTTTAATTTCATCTGGATTAATTGGCTCAATGCTATCGATGACATCCTTAATCATTGACAAATGTCCCGTGTTTAATGAATTGCTCCTGATCTCTTCTGCATCGGATGTTTTAAAATGTATTACATTTTCAATTTCATCTGATAACATCTTTGCTGAAGTAATAATTTTACCTAGATCATCCCTAAAATGTTCTATTTTATTATTTAATTCAGAATCACTTTCCTGTAATAACTCCGCTAAACCAACAACTGTATTCAAAGGGGTTCTAATTTGGATCTCAATTTCTCGACCCAATTCCATTATTGTTTTATTTGGGTCTAATAATCTATTATCTGAAAGACAAGTCTCTATATGAGAAAGAATTTCTCTTCCTGCCTGATTTAATTTTGATATATCATCAACAGAACTAGCTAAACCTTCATCCTCACAGTCTTCTATAAGCATTTCGCTATAGCCCAAGATTGCATTAACGGGGTTTTTTAGATTATGTCGAGCTTTACTAAGAAAAGCCTTTTTAGTTCGAGAATCTAAGACCATATTTAATTAAACATGGAAACCATTATTTTATAATGTAAAAGATTTTATTTTTCCTAGGAGCCTCTTGAATTCAACAGGCTTTGTATCATACTCATCAGCACCTGCTTCAAGCGCCTTTTCTCTATCTCCAGACATAGCGTGCGCGGTCAAAACAATAATCGGAATATCCTTTGTTTTATCATCATTCTTTATTTGATTTGTCGCCTCCCAGCCATCAATTACTGGCAAGCCTAAATCCATTAATATTAAATCAGGATCCTCACTTTTTGCCATGTCTACACCTTTTTGTCCATCCTCAGCCATAACAACATCAAATCCCTTTCTCTCTAATCTCCTAGATAGCATATCTCTATTCATTTCATTGTCTTCAACTATTAATATTTTTGACATAATTAACTCCTGTCTTTTAATAATTCAATTCTGGTGCCAACTTCAGAAAGTAATTCCTTTTTGCTGTATGATCCTTTTTGCATTATCGTCTCAACATTTCCTTTCAGACGTTCGTGATCTTCTTTGGTAAGATCTTTTGCCGTTACAACAACAACAGGTATATCAATCCAGTCCTTATTTTTTCTAAGTTCTTCTGAAAATTCAAACCCATCCATTTCAGGCATCATTAAATCAAGAATAATCAATCCTGGTTTTGATCTTTCTACCTTTTCAAGACCTTCTTTACCATTTACAGCTTCCCGGACTTTAAAATTGTTCGACTCCAAACTCTTTCTCAACATTGTCCTTGTTGTTTCATCATCCTCAACAATTAGAATTGTCTGAGAATCCGCCTCTATTTGATGTTTACTCAGAACCCCAGATAGCTCCTCCCAGTTTACGGGTTTAGTTAGGTAATCCGTTGCGCCTAGTGAGAAACCTAGATCAGGTTCATTTGCCATTGTGAGCATGATAGTTGGAATATTTTTTGTAACATCATTATTTTGGAGCGCTGTAAGAACCTCCCAGCCATCCATTTCTGGCATCATAACGTCTAAGGTAATCAGATCTGGTTTTTCTTTGGCAGCAAGGTTTAAACCTTCTTCCCCGGACATGGCTTGAATCACGACATAATTTTGCTTTTCCAGGAACCTCTTCATCATATCTTGTGCGTTTTCATCATCATCAACAACCAAAATCTTAAAACCATCTTTTATATTTTTTTCATCTGATTTTTTTTCTTTTACCTTTTTATCCTCAACAATTCTAGGTAGCGTTACGATAAAAGTTGTCCCGGTACCTACTTTAGATTCCAATTCTATTCTTCCGCCCATCATTTCCGTAAACATTTTAGTTATTGTTAGACCAAGCCCGGTACCACCGAATTTTCTAGTCGTCTTTTCATCTGCTTGAGTAAAAGGCTTGAAAACCTTATCAACCTGATCCTTGGTCATACCAATGCCAGAATCTTTTACCTTAAACTGAATATTCTTATCATCTAAGTCATCAACAATTACCGCTATGACTCCCTCCTTTGTAAACTTCGATGCATTGCTTAAAAGATTTAATAAAATTTGCCTAATCTTGGTTACGTCAGACTTGATAGAATTATTTTTGCAATTGAAATCAATTTCCAACTTATTTTTATTCTTTTCGACTAGCGGCTTTACTGTGGATTTCACTTCATTAAGAGCATTTAACAAATCAAATTCTTCTAAAAATAATTCCATTTTTCCGGATTCGACTTTAGAAAGGTCCAGAATATCATTAATAAGACCTAATAAATGCTTTCCCGAACCATGAATTTTTTCTAGATCTGGAACAAAATCTTCATTCTCGTCTTCCGCATCTTCAATTAACATCTCGCTATATCCTATAATTGCATTTAAAGGCGTTCGTAACTCATGGCTCATATTTGCTAAGAAAGTACTTTTTGCCTCGTTTGCTGCTTCAGCAGCTTTTTGCGATTCCTGTAATTGTGTATTTTTTTCTTCTAAATTTTCTCTTGCAATTCGATCTTTTTCCGCTGCCTCTTCTCTTAACTGTAAAGAGACCTGTCTTTGCTTTATGTAATTATTTGTTGAATATCCTGATAAGGATATAATTAGCAGTATAACACCCCAGAAAGGGACCGCTGTCTTTGGTTCTTTGTACCACGGGTAAATTACAGTAAATGACGCGCTTGCGGGATTAGAATAGTTTAAATCTCTATCAATTGACTGAACCTCAAAAGTAAAATCACCGGCGTTATTAGGAACCCATTCAAAAACAGGTTTTATGGATGGCTTGCTCCACTCATCAGATATCTCTTTAATTCGATATCTAAATTTTTGCTTATCTTTGTGTGTATTATAGTTCGCAGCATTCACAATAAAATTAAGTCGGTTATCAGTAACTGATTTAGCCACCTGACTTAAATTTTTACCTATTTTATATCTATTATTAGATGTTACTATCTCCTTGACCCGTACAAATCCAGGTGATGAACTTGGTCTATATTCTGAGATTCCTTTTCCATCACCCGATCCAAACCAATAGACACTATTACCAAAACTTGTTAAAGAAGAAATTCCATTACCTACTAAACCATCTCTTGAATCAAGTGTGCCCCATGTTTCTCCATCAAAAACTCCTACGCCGCCTCCATATGTTCCTATCCATACTCTATCATAGTCGTCTATATACATATTCCACACTTCTGGGTTTGCGACACCATCCTTTCTTGTATATTGGGTAAAGACATCCCCATCAAATTTCACCACTCCAGAGCCATCTGTTCCCAGCCATATGTTTCCTTCAGAATCAATATCAACGCATGTAATTCTATTATCCTGTAGACCATTCTCCGGCGTATAGTTAGTAAACCTTTTTCCATCAAAAATAGATATACCATAGTTTTGAATTCCTAATACTATCACATCTTTTGGTCCGCCCTTTGCTATATCAACACCCCAGACTCGCTCTTTTGTTAATCCCTGTTCTTCATCGTAGGTAATTGATTCCGAACCATCAAACCTTGTTAAACCATAAAAGGAGGTAAACCAAATAAATCCCCTATCATCAGCAAATAATGCTTTAATCTCATTTGTTGGTAATCCATCTTCTTTGGTAAATGTTTTAATTTTCCTTCCATCATACTTTGAAAGACCAGCGCTAGTAGCCATCCAAATATTTCCATAAACATCAATATCAA
>CAYFIF010000076.1:0-8399 GCA_964343085.1 uncultured bacterium
ATGATTTTTAATAACGGTATAGAGAGGCCCTCAGGTAGTTATTCTACTGCGATTGAGATTAGTGTTCCGCTCATTGAAAATAATTGTTATAACATTTTAGAGACTGGGGTGTTTGGACCTGCTGATGAGGTTTGGTCTTATACATCTCCTGACACATTTGATTTCTCTTCTCCCAGGTTTGGCTCAGCTCAGAGATTGCAAAATGGTAACACACTTATTTCAAACTCAGAAATGGGAACCTTCTTTGAGGTTGATTCTTTAAATGAAAACGTTTGGAAGTATATAAATCCAGTATCCACGGATGGAATATTATTTCAAGGTGACTCCGCTAGAAACAATACTGTTTTTCGTTGCTATAGATATGGTCAGAACTATGCAGGATTTGACAGTGTTGACACAGAGCCTTTAGGGCCAATTGAGTTTTATTTGAACATAAACAATGATTTTAACTATAGAAAGAGATTGAGCTTTAGTTTAAATAATAATTACCCGAACCCGTTTAATCCAAAAACCTGGCTAAGTTATTATTTACCAAAAGAAACTTATGTCAGACTTTCGATCTATAATATGCAAGGAGAATTAGTTAAAATCCTGATTAATGATATTCAGCCCCAAGGGTTGAACATCATTGATTGGGACGCAACGAATTCAAAAGGGAATAAGGTTGGGTCTGGTATCTATATATATAATATAAGAACCAGTGATTACCAAGAGTCTAAGAGATTGGTTTTTATTAAGTAATATCCTTATTTACCTTCGATTGTCTTTGTTAAATATGACATTTAAATTGTACACCAATATTATTCAAATATTATAGGGAGAACACTTATGAAACATCCTGAATTTGCAACGACCGTTACCCACTTGTTTAAGAGGGCTGATGAAAAAGGTGACAGCCCTGCGCTAGCATTTAAGAAAGACGGTTCCTGGCATGATATAAGTTGGAATACATACTCAGAAGATGTTAAAAAAGCTGCGGCTAGCCTAGTTAGTCTCGGAGTTAAAAAAGGAGACCCTGTTTGTATTCTAGGCTTCAATTGTTATGAGTGGGTGGTAATGGATTTGGCATCAATAATGATCGGAGCAATTCCCGCTGGAATTTATGCTACATGTTCTCCTGAAGAGGTGGCCTACATATTAAACCACTCCGAGAGTTCTACACTTCTGCTTGAGAGTAAAGAGCAGTGGGATAAGATTGTTGAGCAAAGAGAAAATCTTAAGTATCTTAAAAATGTTGTGGGTATGATCAGATGCGAAAACATTGATGATCCGATGGTCTCAAGCTGGGATAGTTTTATGTCACTTGGTGGCGAAAAAGATAAGGAAAATGCGATTGAGATGTATCAAAATATTTCTGAAGATGACCCATCGACTTTTATCTATACCTCAGGAACAACGGGACCACCAAAAGCAGTAATGCTATCTAATAAAAATTTGGTGTGGACAGCAACTCAAGGGGTGGAAAAAGTCATTTCTTCAAAAGAGGGTAACAGACTGCTCTCATATCTTCCACTCTCTCATATTGCCGAACAAATATTTACTATCCACGCAGCAATTTTAGGAGGTTGGCACATATCATTCGCGACAGGTATACTTGATGTTTTGGACAATCTTAAGGAGGTCAAACCGACAATACTGTTTGGCGTACCTCGAATCTGGGAGAAATTTTATTTTGGAATTAAGGAAAAGCTAGAATCTGCTACAGGTATTAAAAAGATGATAGTTGATTTTTCTCTCTCTGCAGGTTTTAAGCATAATCAAGATATCTATTCAGGCGGGAGCGGAATAGGCTGGCAGTATTCACTCGCAAATAAACTATTGTTTACCAAAGTTAAAGACGCACTGGGTCTTGGCAACATGGTTATCGGTGTCACGGGTGCAGCTCCCATAAATCCTAAAATATTAAAACTATTTGCGAGCTTAGATATAAGGGTCGTCGAGGTCTATGGACAGTCGGAGGGCACAGGCCCAACAGCTTTTAATTTGCCAAACAACGCTAAGATAGGATCGGTTGGTCCTAAATTCCCAGGCACAGAGGTGAAAATTGCTGATGATGGTGAAATTATGTTGAAAGGTCCAAATGTTTTCTTGGGATATTACAAGGATAAAGAGGAGACCGAAGCTTGTCTAAAAGATGGTTGGCTATTATCTGGCGATGTTGGAAAATTTGATGAGGATGGGTATCTATATATTACAGGTCGAAAAAAAGAGATCTTGGTTACATCCGGTGGAAAGAATATAGCGCCTATTCCGATTGAAGAAGATCTTAAGCAGATACCAGCAGTCGCTCAGGCGGTTATGGTTGGCGATAATCGTAACTATTGTACCGCACTATTGACCCTGGACGCTGGTTATCTTTTAAAAAGTAAAATGGATATTGATATCTCCAACATAAAGCCAACTGAATTGGTAGCTGAGATTGAGAAAAATGGTAAAACGGTTGAAGAATTTTCTAAGGATAAAGGCCTCATCGAAGAGATTCAGTCTGGTGTAGATGATGTGAATAAAAAATATGCTAGAGTTGAAAATATTCGAAAGTTTGCTGTACTGCCAAGAGATTTTACGATGGCAGATGATGAGGTAACTCCTACTTTTAAAATAAAAAGAACCAAGATCTATACCAAGTGGGCTGATACTATTGACTCTTTGTACGCTGAATAAAATATTAACGTGAGAAAAATTGCATTTCTAGGTTGCGGATCTTGGGGGGGCGCGTTAGGCCAGCTAGCATCAAAAAATGGATTTGATGTTCTCATGTGGCACCGAAATCTAAAAATTGTACAAAAAATGGCTGACTCCAGGACACACTATATACTTCCTCAAATGAAATTTGGGGATAAGGTATGGTTTACAGATGATCTTCAAAAAACAATTAACTACGGCGATATTCTTGTCTTAGCTACTCCATCTCAGACAATAAGAAGTTTGTTAGAGCAGTTCGATAGTTTTAAAAAAAATAAAATAATTGTAAACATTGCAAAGGGCATTGAAACAAATACATTGAAGACCGTAAGTGAAATAATTAATGAAGTTATTAATGTCGATTATAGTAAAATAGTAACACTTTCTGGGCCGAGTCACGCTGAAGAGGTAATATCTGGTTTTCCTACTACCCTGGTCTCAGCATCAAAAAATCATGATGCGGCCATGGGAGTTCAGAAAGTATTTTCTAATTCTAATATGCGTATCTACAGCAGCTCCGATATAAGAGGCGTTGAGCTTGGAGGGGCAATGAAAAATGTGATTGCAATCGCAGCGGGAATTAGTGATGGCATTGGCTATGGTGATAACTCAAAGGCTGCGCTTATGACAAGAGGCACAAGAGAGATTGCCAGGTTGGGCAAGGCAATGGGAGCTGAATCAGGTACATTCTCCGGCCTAAGCGGGATAGGGGATCTTATAGTGACCTGTCTTAGTCAGCATAGCAGGAACAGACAAGTTGGTCAGAAGATTGGTGAGGGTCAAAAATTAAAAGATATTCTTTCAGAAATGAATATGGTTGCAGAGGGTGTAGAAACAGCGAAATCTTTACATAGTTTAATTGAAAAATATGAAGTAGAGATGCCAATCTCCGAGTCTATTTATCAGATTCTTTTTCACAATGCAGATCCAAAAGAATCGGTATATAAATTAATGACTAGGGAGCTTAGCAGTGAGCTTTAAAAAAAATAATATTTTAGGATAAATACATGAGATTTATGATACTTTACCTCGCGCTTGCTTTTGTATCGCTAAGTGCTCAGTGAGCGCTCTGAAATAATCCATCATTGCCGGTCGGCGATTCAAACAAAGGAATAAGTGCTACTAAAGGTCAGAAGTATATATCCTTCCAGACTATCTTTACGACTATTGATTGGTGGCATGAGGAGATTGAGGGTGAAAATTTTGACCATAAGGGAGCCCTAAATACTTTTGTGTTTATGCCAAAATTATTATACGGCTTAACCAATAAAATTAATCTTTCAGTCTCTGTTACTCTTGGATTAAGGAAGATGCACTGGAACAGTCCAAACGAATCAATCCACCACCGTGATGAGAGCACCTTATCAGAATTTATTAATGCAAAAGGAGGGATTCTTGGAGACACCAGGGTTGTAGTAAGCAATATTCTCAAAAATACAAAAACAGGTGATGGAGTTAGGCTCTATGCCGGAGGAGGTTTAACGATACCATCTAAGAGTGTGCTAACGTCTGATCCATTTTTTTTGACAGAAGGAGATATCAAAAAAAGCCACAGACATTTTAGTCTTAGTAATGGCACATATAATGGAATACTAGAGCTGCAGTTGTTTTATAAAAGAAATGTTAATCCAGTCTTTGTTGGTGGTTTTCTTACGTTTGAGAGACCGCTTTCAGTTAGTCAGTATGGTTACCTGCCTCCAACAGTAACTAGCCTGTCACTGTCTGGATCATTTATGAACTATGATCAGAGAGAAAGCTCAATCGATTATGGTGTCAATCTAATTCACAATTCTAAGGCATTTTGGAATGATATATATGCTCCGAATAGTGAATCCTTTACTGCAATACCAAGTGTGGGTTATTTATTTAAATCTAGGTTTGGTGTTCTATCATTAAACCTGCAAAAGCCTATATTTTTGTATGGTGCATTCGCAGGCAATGAGGGAGACCTTAAACAGAGAAGCGGTGTCTGGCAGGTCTCACTATCATTAAGATATATTCGATAATATACTTTTATTTAAATATCAATAGCTCAATGGGGTTGTATATCATATAATCAACCTTTATATTTTCTCTATGTTTTTTAATTATGATTTAGAGTCAGATGATGAAGATCAATGGATCGAGGGCCTTGAATCCGATGACGATGAACAGGAGCTCAATCAAGCTGTCAATGTAAAAGATCCAATTTCCAGTCTTAATCTTCCGCATCCTATTGTCTTTGAAGAAGGCACCAGCGTTGACCATGCTTTAAAGGCTCTACAGGGGAAGCAACAGAACTGCGTTCTTATAGTAAAAAATGAAAAATTAAGCGGGATTCTGACTGAGAGGGATATATTACTAAAAATTACTGGCAAGGGGTATGACCTTGATATCATTACCGTGGACGAGGTTATGACACCAAATCCTGAATATTTAAACCCTGAAAATCCCATTGCATATGCATTAAATAAAATGCATGTTGGTGGATTTAGGCATGTGCCTATTGTAGATGACTCCGTCCGACCACTAGGTCTAATCAGTATAGCCGATATAATATCAACCATAGCTGACTACTTCAGTAGAGAGATTATTAATCTTCCTTCACCAAATCGCTTGGTTGATCCTAGTCAGCCTGAGGGCGGCTAGTTCTTTTATAAATTAATCTTTCTTTTATGATTTTAAAAAGGCCTCCTAAAGCTAAAAAAAATAGTTCTACTATTCATATTGGCTGGAGAGAGTGGATTTCTTTCCCAAATTACGGTGGATTCAGGCTGAAAGCGAAGATAGATACAGGTGCAACTCTTTCTGCTTTACACGCAACTCACATTGAAGAGTTTAAAAAAAGAAGCGGTCTCTGGGTTCGCTTTAGAGTGTATCAGGCTAAAAATTTTATAACTGTTGAAAAACCAATTCTAAAGTATAGAAACATAAGAAATTCATTTGGTGAATCACAGAAAAGGCCTATGGTTAAAATGGAAATTCAATTAGGGGACCACTCCTGGGAGACCAATGTCTCACTGACTCAGAGGTCGGGGATGATATATCCCATGCTGATAGGAAGAAACAGTCTAAGGAAAAAATACATTATACATCCAAAGCAGTCTTTTCTTTTGATTTAGTCTGATTTATTTATGAATATATTGATACTATCTAGAAATAAAAATCTTTACTCAACTAATCGCATACTAGAGGTTGGGCTAAAAAGGGGACATGATATTAGGGTCGTTGATTATATGCGTTGCTATATGAATATTGCTTCCGAAAATCCCTCAGTCTACTATGGAGGTGAGTCTCTAGATAAATCGTCCGTGATTATTCCTAGAATAGGAGCGTCTGTTACTTCCTATGGTTCTGCCGTAGTGAGGCAGTTTGAACTAATGGGCTGTTACTGTGTAAATACATCAGACTCTATACTAAATTCAAGGGACAAGCTAAAGGCACTTCAGATTCTATCAAACAAAGGTATCTCTCTTCCTGATACGGGATTCGCTAGTCACACAAAAGATATTGAAGGTGTGATAGAAAAGGTTGGAAGTGTTCCGCTAGTTATGAAACTGTTGCAGGGAACACAGGGACACGGGGTTGTCCTAGCTGAAACGAGGAAAGCTGCGCTCGCGGTTATGAGCGCATTCAGGCAGCTTGACGCGGATATTATGGTACAAGAGTTTATAAAAGAATCAGCCGGGACTGATATTAGGGCTTTTGTCGTTGGAGGAGAGGTTGTGGCTGCAATGCGGCGGATAGCACCAAGGGGTGAGTTTCGCTCTAACCTACATCAAGGCGGTGAGATGGTCCCAATTAAATTGACCGATAGGGAAATGAGGGTTGCTGCCGATGCTGCGAGTATATTAAAGCTTTCTATAGCCGGCGTTGATTTTATGCGTTCAGAACGGGGGCCACTGGTTTTGGAGGTTAATTCATCACCAGGTCTTCAGGGTATTGAGGCGTGCTCAGGTGTTGATATAGCAAAAAAAATATTTCAGTTTATAGAAACAAAGATGAATGACCTCAACTAATAATAAAATTTATAATCAAAAATTTTTATAAATATATTTGGTGATTTTAATATATTATTTATTTAATCTTGAGAGGGTCTTAATCTGATTTATTTATCCAAATATGATTTTGCTAAGTATTTTACTTTAGATCCTAATTCTTATTAAAAAAAATAAAGGAACCTACATTGAATATATTTGTTGGGAATCTAAATTTCCGCACCACTGAGGAGGAGCTACAATCTCACTTTGAACAGTTTGGAGAGGTAAGCTCTGCTAAAATTATTACTGATAGAAATACCCATCGTTCTAGAGGTTTTGGATTTGTTGAAATGACTGATGATGCTGAGGGTGAAAAAGCAATTTCAGAGTTAAATGGCAAAGAATTTAACGGTCGTGACTTGACCGTTAACAAAGCGAATGAAAGAAAATAGTCGTTAAGTTTTAACTAATAGGGCTCTAGTTTATTTTAGAGTCCTTTTTCTATTTATACATCTTTTTGTCCTAGCTGTAAAAAGTATTATGATTGATTAGGATTTTCCTTTTGAGGCAATTTGGTTTTATTGTTATGATTTAAATAATTTTACGAACAATCATGAACCTCAAAATTGTAATCTTCCGAGCTCTAACTCTTTCAGCGATCTGTGTTTTATTTTATTCTGGCTGTGCTAAAAGAGAGACTGATTCAAGGCCTAATATTTTGTTTATTATGTCTGATGATCACGCGTATCAGGCAGTAAGTGCCTATAGTGATAGACTGATATCTACGCCTAATATTGATCGCATAGCGGACGAGGGTGTGCTTTTTACCAACGCCTGTGTGACTAACTCAATCTGTGCGCCATCAAGGGCTACCATACTCACAGGAAAACATAGTCACATTAATGGTAAGATTGATAATCATTCAAAGTTTGACTCTGCCCAGGTCACATTCCCACAGCTGTTCCAGAGTGCCGGATACCAGACTGCCATGTATGGGAAATTACATTTTGGGAATAACCCCAAAGGCGTTGATGACTTTATGATATTACCTGGACAAGGTCACTATATAAATCCAGATTTTATTACCCCGAATGGTGACACAACGATTAGCGGATATGTGACAGATATAATTACGGATTTAGTATTAAAATGGTTTGAAAATAAGAGAGACCAGAGCAAACCCTTTTTAATGTTTTATTTACATAAGGCGCCTCACAGACCATGGTGGCCGAGCTATCAAAAGTTTAAAGAATTTAGCAGAAAAAATTTTCCGATACCGGAGACACTTTTTGATGATTACCAAGGCAGAGGATCTGCAGCTGAAAATGCCGAGATGAATATTTTATACGATCTTCGCTATGGACACGATTCGAAGATAAGACCCTCGACTATTAAAGAGATGGGTAAGGTTGAACCACATATTGAGCCCTATAACTGGGGCGGGTTAGATGGTTTTACTACATCGTTTATGAGGTGCAATCAATTTCAAAAGGAGCAGTACAATGTGGTACTTGACTCGATAAACCTTTGGTTTAAAAATAATTGGGCTAGACTCGATAATAAAGAAAAAATGATATGGAAGTATCAGCGCTACATGCAGGACTATCTAGGAAGCATCTCATCGGTTGATGATAATATCGGAAGGGTCCTCGATTACCTAGATAAATCTGGCTTGAGTGATAACACGATTGTTGTGTATACATCAGACCAGGGTTTTTATCTTGGTGAGCACGGGTGGTTTGATAAAAGATTTATCTA
>CAYFIF010000077.1:0-8326 GCA_964343085.1 uncultured bacterium
AAACAATTCACAATTGTATGGTATAGTCGCTCTAAGAGTCCTAATTGGTTGGCATCTTTTGTATGAGGGCATATCAAAAATTTTAAACCCGTATTGGTCTTCAGCCGCATTTTTATTAGACTCAAAGTGGATACTTTCCGGCATAGCAAAAACCATTGCGTCTAGTCCGGGAATTTTGGCTTTTGTTGATTATTTAAATATGTATGGTCTTACTGCAATTGGAATTTCACTAATTTTAGGTTTATTTAGTCGTTATGCTAGTATCATTGGTATGGGATTAATTCTAACCTACTATTTATTTTCACCACCTTTGATTGGTTTAGAATACTCACGCCCTGCTGAAGGCAGTTACATTATTGTTAATAAGAACTTGATTGAGGCATGTGCATTATTTTTATTATATCAATTTCCGACTAGTCATATTATAGGACTGGATAAATTTTTTACTAATAAAACTCCCTTTTGGGATTGAGGTATTAATATATGAGTGAAGACCAAAATAAAAATTTAACCGAAGAAAATTCACAAAGACGAGAAATATTAAAAGCTTTGGCTACGATTCCAGTTTTGGGATTATTTTTTATAAATCTCCTAGAAAAGTATCGTCGTGAGGCAATAAAAAAATCAAATATTTTAAAAGATCTAGTAAAAGAAAAGAATGTTCCAAATGTTATAAAAAAGATATCAAACAGTGATCATTTAAATATCGGAATTATAGGATATGGAGGTCGTGGAGGGCATTTAGTAAGAGGTGCTGGTTTTGCAACCAAAGGCTGGATAGATTATGCTACAGATGCGCAGAAAGAAAATAAATTGCATAAGGCCCTTGCAACATTTATGTCTCAAGAAGATCTAAACTGTTCTCTGATTGGTGCATGCGATTTGTTTGATATAAATCTAGAGTTAGCCGTAGATGCATCAAAGAATGAAATAAGGCCTGGTGGTAAGCCAAAAGGGATTGCGAAAAAATATAAAGATTATAGAGAACTATTAGCCGATGATGACATAGACGCTGTTATTATTGCGACACCTGATCATTGGCACTCAAAAATTACAACTGATGCCGCAAAAGCGGGCAAGCATGTTTATTGTGAAAAAGGATTAACCAGAACATTTGATGAGGCTATTGATGTATATGACACTGTTAAAGAGGCAGGTATTACATTCCAATTAGGGCATCAGAATAGGCAGGTTGAGGCCAATGAGCAAGCTAGGAAAATCATAGAGCAAGGTTTGTTAGGTCCGGTTAATTTAGTTGAATTAACAACAAATCGAAATTCATCATGGGGAGCTTGGGTTTGGAATATTCATGAAAAAGCAAATTCTAAAACTATAGACTGGGACATGTTCCAAAAACCTGCCCCCAATAAGATTCCTTTTGGCGAAGAAGCTTTAAAGCGGTTTTTTCGCTGGCGTTGTTGGTATGACTATGGTACAGGTTTATCTGGAGATTTGTTATCTCATGATTTCGATACTATCAATCAAATTATGAATATTGGTATACCAAAATATGCCTCATCAACTGGAGGAATATATTTTTACAAAGACGGTCGAGATGTGCCCGATGTATGGAACGCCACATTTGAATATCCTGATAAAGATCTCACCATATTATATAGTGCAACTTTATCAAGCAATAATCCTCGTGGTAATAGAATTATGGGCCATGATGCCACAATGATGATGGGTGGACAGAGTGGTGGAGGATCAATCCATGGCTTTATCGTTACCGCAGACAATGAATCAACCAAGTACAGAGATCGAATAAAAAGTGGAATAATTAATACAAAATATCCTATGTATAGTTATTCTCCTGGTTCAAAACAAATCGATGGTGTCACTTCTGCTACTTCACAGTATTTTGCGAGCAAAGGTCTATTATATACATATCGCGATGGTAAGAGAGTAGACCCTACCCATTTGCATATAAAAGATTGGTTAGATGCTATTCGAAGCGGAGGAGTTACCAGGTGTAATATAGAAGTCGCACTCCATGAAGCAGTCGCCTGTCACATGGCGACTGAATCATATCTGCGTGGCCGACGGATAGAGTGGGATCCTATTAACCGAAAATTAATATAGCCTAATTTTTTAATGTTATCCGTTCAATCAAAAAATACAAAACTCAGTGCAATGATGTTTTTGCAATATGCTATCTGGGGAGCATGGCTCCCGGTAACTGCGAGATATCTTTCCGCAACGATCGAAGAAGGTGGTCTAGGTTTTTCAGGATCGCAGATAGGTATGATTTTAGGCTTGGCTGGATCTATTGGAGCTGTTGCAGCGCCATTTATTGCTGGTCAGATAGCTGACCGTTATTTTAGTACGGAAAAAATACTTGCTTTTTTGGTTACGGTAGGAGGGTTGATAAAATGGATTACCGCTCTTCAGACCGAATACACGGCTTGGTTAATATTATCAATTATTTATAGTATACTGTACATGCCAACGCTCGCACTTTCAAACTCAATTACTTTTGCGCATATTGATGATCAGGAAAATGATTTTCCTAAGATCAGAGTTTGGGGTACCGTTGGCTGGATAGCAGCAAGCTGGTTATTCCCTATGGTATGGTTACAAACAAATTTAGAGTTTCAGTTAATGCCTCCTTTTTTTTCAGGAAATGAAGTTGTCAATGTTACAGGTCGTTTAGCAGATGCTCTAAAATTTTCTGGTATTATTTCTGTAATATATGGTGCTTATTGTTTTCTATTACCTCACACTCCGCCTAAAAAAGACGCCGCTGAGACGCTTGCTTTTAAAAAAGCATTTCAGTTATTTCGTTTCTCTTCATTTACCGTTTTAGTTTTAGCAAGTCTACTGGTAAGTGTTATTCATCAAATATATTTCCTTCAGGCGGGTCCATTTTTATCGCATATAGGTGTGCTTGATAGTCAAATTGGGCCAGCAATGACAATTGGTCAATTTGCTGAAATTATTACTATGGCATATTTAGGAATGTTTTTAAAGAGGCTGGGATTTCATAGACTAATAACAATTGGTATCTTAGCATACGCCTTACGTTATGTTATTTTTGGTTCAGTTTTTTTGTTGCCTGTATGGGTAATCGTATTGAGTCAGGCTTTACATGGTTTTTGCTATGCCTTCTTTTTTGCTGCTGCTTACATATATGTTGATAAACTAGCTGATCATGATGTGAGGCACTCTGCGCAAACTGTTTTTGGGATTATTATACTTGGTGGTGGGCCGGTTATTGGAGGGTGGTTATCTGGTTATTTGCAATCACATTATACGATTGATACGGGGTTCAATTTTTCTTCATTTTGGTACACGTTATCAGCTATAGGATTATTTACCGCATTGATTTTTCACTTTTTGTTTAAAGGACAATTAAAAAATAAAGAAGAGATGAAAATATGAAAAGATTAGGAATAGGTTTTGTTGGTGGAGGTTTTATAACAAGATTTCATATTCAGTCAATGATTGGTGTCAGGGACTGTGAGGTCCTTGGCGTTATGTCTAAAACCAAGTCTTCTGCTGAGGAGTCTGTTGCTTTAGCAAAGAGCCTTGGTTTAGGAGATGCAAAAGTATTCAAAAGTGTAACAGAAATGGTCTCAGAGCCAGATATAGATGCCCTCTGGATATGTGCCCCTAATTTTACCAGGGTTGAAATAATTGAAGAAATCGTTTTTGCCATCGAATCAGGCAAAGGGAATTTAGTTGGAATCACCTGCGAAAAGCCTTTAGGTAGGAATGTAGAGGAAGCAAAAAAAGTGTTGGACCTTACACAGAAAGTTGATCTCTTAGATGGCTATTTGGAGAATCAAGTCTTTGCCCCTTCAGTTACTAGGGGTAAAGAAATTATTTGGGCGAGGGGAGCAAAAACAACCGGGAGACCCTATTTGGCAAGAGCGGCTGAAGAGCACAGTGGTCCACATATGCCATGGTTTTGGGAGGGAGAATTACAAGGAGGTGGAGTCTTAAATGATATGATGTGTCACTCAGTTGAGGAAGCTAGATTTATGTTAACTGAACCTGGTTTAGAGCGTGATTCATTAACACCAGTGAGTATTAATGCATATGCCTCTTGTTTAAAATGGCAGCGAAAAGAGTATGCTGATATTTTGTATAAGAATAGCCAAGGTAAAACTGATTATCTAAAGAGGCCTGCTGAAGATTTTGCTCGATCATTGATAGAATATAAAGATCAAAACGGAGAAAAGCTTGTTGTCGAAACTACAACATCATGGTGCTTCGTAGGGGCTGGATTAAGATTGAGTATGGAATTATTTGGTCCTGAATACTCTATGTTTGTCAATACTCTTGACTCTGATTTAAAAGTGTTTTTTAGTAGAAAAGTAGCGAGTGCAGAAGGAGAAGACTTAGTTGAAAAACAAAATGCGGAATCAGGTGAAATGCCTGTAGTAAGTAGTGAAACAGACACCTATGGTTATACTGCTGAGAACAGGCATATGGTACAGTCTTTTTTGAAAGGCGAAAGACCAAGTGAAAATTTTAGTGATGGCCTAGAGGTTACCAGATTACTTATGGCTGCTTATATGAGCGCAGAAAAGGATAAAACTATAAAACTTCCTAATACAGAGATAGAGACTTTTATTCCAGCGGTTGCAAAAGGGGAGTGGAATCCGAAAAATGATTAATTATCAATTTAAAATAAATTTTTTATTATTATTACTTTTAATGGGATGTAGTTCAAATACAAACGGGTGGATTACTCTTTTTGATGGTAAAAAAGTTAATGGCATGAGGGGCTATAAGATGTCTGATTTTCCATGGGAAGGTTGGGAAATAAAAGATGGAGCGCTGAAAACTATTCCTTATGGAAAAGCTTCAGACATAATTACTAACAAAACATTCCGAGATTTTGAATTGGAGCTTGAGTGGAAACTGGATACCGGTGGTAATAGTGGGATCTTTTATTTTGCTCAGGAGAATACCAATCATATTTGGGAAACAGCACCTGAAATGCAAGTACTGGATGATATAGCACATACAGATGGGAAAAGATCTTTAACTAGTGCTGGTTCTGTCTATGATTTGATAGTTCCTGATAATGTTAATCTTGAACCCGTAGGGAATTTTAATCATGTTAGAATAGTTTCAAAAAATAAAAAAATCTCTCACTGGTTAAATGGCTCTAAAGTTCTTGAATATGAATATGGAAGTGATGCATTTAAAAAATCAGTTGAAAAAAGCAAATTTAGAAATATGCCCCATTTCGCAAAATCGTCTATTGGATCAATAGGACTTCAAGGAGATCATGGCGAGGTTTGGTATCGAAATATTAGGATAAGGGAATTATAAACTTTAGGTTGTGATAAGGAGACGGTTTTTAAAAAATGGAATTTTTTTTGGTGCTGGTTTTATTTTTGGTGGTTTGAAAATGGTATCATGCAAAAATGTAATTAAAGGTCCGTTTGAAATATCTTTGGCTCAGTGGTCCCTCCATCGTTCACTTTTCAATAAGGAAATGAATAATCTAGATTTTATTAGTGTAGCAAAAACCAAGTTTAACATATCTGCTGTTGAATACGTGAACACCTTTTTTTTCGATAAAGCAGAAAACAAAAAATATCTTAATGAAATGAATGAGATTGCTAAGGATTTTGATGTAAAGAATCTATTAATAATGTGTGATAATGAAGGTGATCTTGGAGATCCGGATAAAAAAAACAGATACAAAGCAGTGGAAAACCACTACAAATGGGTTAATGCTGCCAAAATTTTAGGTTGTCATTCGATTAGAGTTAATGCAAGAAGCGAAGGCTCTTATGATGAACAGATAAAGCTAACCTCCGATGGTTTAAGGATACTCTCAGAATTTGCTGATAATATTGGAATTAATATTTTAGTTGAAAACCATGGGGGCCTCTCTTCTAATGGGAAGTGGCTGACTAAGGTAATGAAAACTGTTGATCATCCTAGAATCGGCACTCTCCCAGATTTTGGAAATTTCAAGATAGATGATGATGATATATATGATCGTTATATAGGCGTTAGAGAACTAATGCCTTTCGCTAAAGCTGTAAGTGCAAAGAGTCACGAGTTTGACCAAAACGGTGATGAGATGCACACCGATTATTATAGGATGATGAAAATTGTATTAGATTCTGGATACTCGGGTTATGTTGGCATTGAATACGAAGGTTCAAATCATAGTGAATCAGAGGGTATAATGCTTACCAAAAAGTTGTTAGAAAAAATTCAGAAAAATTAGATTAAGAAAAATTTTTCATGATGAAAATGTTTAATCTTGTTTATAAATATTTTTTTTTAACCCTTGTAGTAATTGTTTTTATTTTTCACTTTTTTTTTGTTACTCAATTATTTTCACAAAACACCGGACTCGATTTTGATGGATCAAATGATTATGTAACTATTTCAAATAGTTCATCGCTGCAAATTTCGAGTGATATTACATTAGAGGCTTGGATAAAACTTGACAATCTTAGTGGATCTAAAATTGTGATTGTAAAAACTAATGGTGGCAGTGCTGCAGATATGTCATACTCACTAAGAGTGCCTTCAAGTGGGAACGTAGTTAGGCTAGCAATTGGTGGCGGGTCTGGGGTTGATTTTGACGGCGAAGGATCCGTCTCAGAAACTATTGATTCTCCAAGTCTTACATCTGGTATTTGGTATCATGTAGCTGGAGTTAGGAATAGTACCACAATGACCCTCTATTTGAATGGAGAATCTGTAGCAACTTCATCAATATCCAGTAATTCTATAAGTGTTAATTCAGCATCTTTAAACATAGGTTATTTCCCTTCCTATGGCCAATATTTTGATGGCCAAATTGATGAAGTGCGTATTTGGGATGACGCGCGCACACAGTCTGAGATTAAAGCAAATATGTACGCGGAAATTTCCGAATCAGAAAGTAACCTTGTTGCTTATTATCGAATGAACGCTGGAAGTGGCACCACGGTCACAGATAATAGCAGCAACTCAAATAATGGTACTATGACTAATATGGATGGTAGTTCGGATTGGGTTTCTAATACGTTATTTGGTCAGGATTATGCTCTGGATTTTGATGGCTCAAATGATTACGTAATTGTTTCAGATGATAATAGTCTTGATAATGATAATTATATCACAATTAGTATGTGGATTAATGCTGAAAGTATTACAAATAAAGATTGTCTTATTTCAAAAAGATCTTCAACAGAACAAAGTGGAAACTATGCCTTGAGATTCAACAGTTCGAAGCAATTAAAATGGTACATATGGGGTGGAGATGCTGATAATGGTTCTACTAGTTCAACATCTGCTATTTCAACAAATGTTTGGACACATGTAGCCGTAACATTTGATAATTCAACTAATACTACAAAGTTTTATATTAATGGTTCATTGGATAACACAAGCACTACAATTTCCAAAGACCTGGATGCCAATTCTTCAGATTTGCATCTAGGGTGGGATGGCCAAAATTCTCGATATTTTAATGGTAAAGTAGATGAGGTTCGTATTTGGAGTGATATTCGCACACAAACCGAGATTCAGGATAATTTGTACACAGAACTAATTGGCAATGAAAGTAACCTCGTTGCTTATTATAACTTTAATGGTGGGAGGGGTGTCTCTTTAATGGATCTGACTAGTAATAATAATATGGGCACGTTGACAAATATGGATGCGGCTTCTGATTGGACTGGTTCGAGAATATTAGGAGCTACCATTAGTGGCAACTCAGGTTATAGAATGCTATCTTCTCCAGTATCAGGCCAGATTATTGGAGAATTACTGTCTAATTTGTGGACTCAAGGTATGACAGGGAGTGATGCACCAGAGGCTAGTAGCAGTAATATTTGGACTTTGAATGTATCTGGTCAAAGTTGGACCGCATTAAATGATATTTCCAGTTCGGGAACTTCTTTATCTGCAGGCCAAGGTCTACTTGTTTATGTGTTTGAAGATACAGACTTCGATGGGACAGCAAATCTTCCCGTAGTAATCAATGTAAGTGGAACAGAAAATAATTCGAACGCAAGTTTATCAAGTATCACAAATGGAGACTGGGGTCTCGCTGGTAACCCTTATTCAACAACTATTGATTGGGGTTTAGTTTCAAAAACCAATATTACCTCCAGCCTTTATGTTTGGAATGATTCTAAGAGCGGTGGAGCAGGTTATATTAGCTGGAACGGATCCTCAGGAGATTTGACCAATGGGCTTATAGCGCCGTATCAGGGATTCTGGATTCAAGCTAGTGGTGGAACTGGCTCTATCACTATTTCGACATCTGACAAAGTTGGTCAGTCGGGCTCTTTATATAGAACTTTAGACACTGAGGAAGAGGGGAGCATGTATTTTGAGTTTTCCACTTCTGATGGTG
>CAYFIF010000078.1:0-8270 GCA_964343085.1 uncultured bacterium
CAAAAATAATTTGACCAAAAAAAAGAAAAGCAATAAATACATTATAGGCTTTATTGTACATCAATAAACGCTTTACCATAGCTTTTAATTATAATATTTTCATTTTGAAAATTCACAAATCTAGTTTCCGAGGGATTATATCTAAGCTCGGAAATTCCAGGCGATTTAACACTAAAATAGACTCTCGCCATCGCGTCCGTCCCTGAGACGTTTTGCTTCGATTCGGTTGGCAGAGAAAAGATATAAACGTCTAGCTCTCCATCAGCATCAGAAGAATCCGGAAAAAGAAGAGGCATTGACTCAATTAAAAAAAATGTGTCTGCTGAAACAGAGTCTACAGCTAAACTCCCTCTATCATACAAAATCTGCATCTGGGCACCAGCCACCTCAGGCAAATCGTATGTATATAGCTTTATAGAAAAAGTATCCCCGACTGTTATATCTGTCTTATTTTTGGGGTGAAAAAATATAGCTGGTGGAGAAAGATCTAGATTAAAAGGATCACTTATATTATCTAACTTGTAATCAGCATCTTGGCAACCAAGCCAAAAACACAAAAAGAAAATTAATCCTTTGATAGACCGACTAGGGAATATCGATACCAAGGTTTGCTCCTACTGTAATCCAAGATAGTACTTCATAATCCGTGCTGTTAATTATATTTGTTCTACCAAAAACCCCAACTGAAATTGGAAGGTTTGCATCAACATTATACAATGCCTCAAACCCAGTTATAATACCCTTCCCATGTGAGGAAGACGAACGCCCCAACAGAATATTTTTTTCTAAATTTTTCCCACCAATTTTGTTTATCCTGCTAACATCTAAATTAATAACTAGAGCACGATTTAAACCCGCAATAGCATTTTCTTTATCATAATTTTGTTTATCAAATGTATAATTGGTAATCTCATACTCTAGAGACACTTGAAGAGATCTATAATTAATTTTAAACGGAGTCTTTAACTTTAGGCCTCCACTAGTATGGTTTCTATATTCTGCTAGTGGTTCGTTTTTACCTAATGGTCGGAGTACAGAGCCTTGTAAGCCAAATCCAGAAATAAAGTCTTGCACCAGTACGTTAGCACTTTTACCATAATTGTTTTTGGCACCCCATGGAGAACCACCAAAAAATTTTCCTCCATCATATACTTCCTCTGGTCCAACAAGATAAGCGTGAACCATATTTGCAACCCAAATCCCGATACCTAGGTTTCTTATCCCTTTCATTAAATTATTATAGCGCCTTGTATCATTAGCATATTTAATTACCCTTGGTCTAAGCTCTTGGATTTCTCTAGGGTCATCAAGCCTCTGGTATCGATCATAGGTGTTTTCAAACCCACCCCAAGACTGCTGATAATCAGCGTGCCAGATAAAAGCAAATCCACCTAAAAATATTTCTGTCGCAAGAATCCCCATGCCAAGATATTTTCTCTTAGAATAAATCTGACCAGTTCCAGGAACAACAGTAGAAAGAGCTAGTGATTTAATCTTTTCAGGAATTCTTAAATCTAAAAACCTAAATCTGCGCTTTTCCAATGAAAGATCGCTAACATTAGTTGTGTCTGATAAAACTCCTAAACTATCTGGTATTGGTAATCCACTAACATCATAAGCAAGTTTTTTCATCCCAATAAGAAGACTATCTGTAATACCAGTACTGCTTATTGAAAAATTATTTGTTAGGGTCTCCATATCAATCGAGTATAATCTGCCTTGAATAAGATAACTTATTTTACCCTCAGATCCTGAGTCAAAGTCTTCAAATTCTTGAATCGTACCCGCTATAACATAGTTCACATCTAACAATCTACCCCTCTCTAGTGCGCAATGTATATCCCAACAGTCCCAGTAGTCTTCAGTCTCAGGCTTGTAAATATTTACCCTTTGGGTGAGACTCCTGTCTTGCACCTCAAAAATTTTTAGGTCCCGGACTGTGTTCCTAAACTCCTCTGTCATCTTTGTTATTAAAGGCGCAGAAATATCCTTACCTTCAAACTCAAAGACAGCAAGCTTTTTTCCAGTCTGTAGAGAGACCATGCTGGACCGATATTGACCAACAGTATCGGCTTCTGCACTACCCACTGAACGGCTTATCTCATCTTCAAAATTCTGAGGCATAGGCCCGGCGGCAGATTTTTCTGCAACAAAGACCAAAAAAACCCAATATAAATGAAGTATAACTAGCTTTTGTTGATGCATAGCTTCCTCGGATAGAAAAATTTACATCATTGTAACACTAAGTCAAATAAAGACAATAAAATTTTATATTCTTCTAAAACTGTTTAAAAGGATTATCTCTGAACCATTGCTCAACAAAGTTGGAGGTATGCTCTATTATTGCCTCTTCTATATCTAAATGAAGAGAAGCAGAGGTAGATTGCCCTAAAATCTCCTTCTCATAGACCTTATGGATTCTAAATTTTTTAGTAATCAAAGTATCTTCAACTGATTTAATATATTCTCGATCAGGGAGAGCATAATTATAAAGACAATAGTTTATCATAAACGAAGATACTTCATCTATATTATTATCAATTATAAATATCTCGACTGCCAAACGAGGGATAGGTATTTCTTTATCAATTCTTATTTTCGTTTGACCTAGAGAAAGTTCTACATAGTTCATAATCCTATTAGCCCAAAGCTTATCCTGTAAACTATCGATCTCGATGTGAATAGATAATTCATCGACGCCTTTTAAATTTCCCAAGTACCACTTCCCCTGAGCACATAAAAAAACAGTTGAATTGAATATTAATATAAATATTAATCTCATAGTCTCATGCTCTATTTCAATAATAAAACTTTTTTTGAATCAACCCTACCCCTATAGGATAATCTAATAATATAAACACCTGAACCTTGTTCGTTTAAATTCAGCGATATAGAATTAAATCCTTCATTAATCTCATCATCCAATAGCGTCTTGATAAAACGCCCATTTATATCATACAGGATTAAATGAGCGTCTTTGTTAAAACCCTTAGAGTCTAAAAAAAAGGTGATCTTAGCATAATTATTTGTTGGATTAGGATAAGGATCAAAAATTCTAAAATGCTCTGGTGAATTATCTAAAGATCTAGGTGTCGATAGATTAGTAGATTCCAACAACTCTTCTATAATATAAATCATATATTCCGTATCAACTTCATTGTTTGCGTAAACAAGAGTTCCCCATTGATCAATTATAAAATCTCTTGGATAGGGCGATCCCTGGTTGGGTATATAATAATCATCGTAGGTAGCACCTCCAAATCCACCTGGTCCGCCATTTCCACCTGAATTTTCATCACCTAGAATAGGATATGTTATACCATTATCAATTACGAACTGATCAATTTGGTTCTGATTAACAGCCGTGATACCGACTACGTAGACGCTGTCTTGAGGAAAGGTTTGCCAAATTGATGTCTCAAAATCCGATAACTCCGGACTGCATACAGGTCATCCAGGCGCAAAAAAAGCAATCACTACAATCTTTCCAATATGATCACTTAAAACAAAATTTCCAGTTCCGTTAGCAACAACAGGTAGACTAAAACCAGGCGCATCTATACCTACGATACCACCATCGTAATTGCCAACTAGCTGGATAATAATTTCTGTTTCATCTGGATCATTTGAAAGCAGAGCGACTGTACCTGAGGCATTCTGATTTGACCGAGTGTAAACAATTTGTAAAAAGTTAGATCCAAAAGCATCCAAATATTCTGGGAAATTAACAATTTGAAAATCAGGATGACTCGGAGTTGGAAACGCTATCCCTAGTGGAAATTGTCCGTTATTTTCAATTAAAATATTAAGAGTATCACTTTCTCCAATATCAAGATAAGGGAATGAAATATCCCAGCTACTTATGTCTATGTCAGGATCAGCAATATCTTGAAAAATAAATGTCTGGAGATGCTGCCACTCTGCTGAGAAAATGACACTATCCTTAGAAGCAATTGCCATCGTTCTTTTTCCCGTGCTTTTGTAACCAACTAATTGAAAGTCTGTTCCATCCCACTCCAAAATTTTCACATCTATCCAATCGGAGACAGCAACTCTATTTTCACCAACCATAGATATCTTATTTGATAGTCCATTGGTATCATAATTCCCTAACAGGATTGGTGAATTAAACTCTGAAATATCATAGACCGAAACCCCTCCAGATCCTTCAGCTACATATAACAAACTGTCTCTTAGTTCAATATCTTTTACTGAGCCATTGGTTGGTAAATAAACCTCTGTACATGAATCTGATGTGCAGAACAATTCATAAAAAATTAATCCCTCTTCACCGTTACCAATTATTATTTTTGATGTGTCAACAAATAAAGCATCCCAGGCATTTGAGCATTGAAACTCGTAGATCAGTTCTGGAGCTAGGTGATTCTGAATATCAAAAACAAATACGCCATCCTCATGAGCCGCTACTGCTAAAAGATTATCCTTTAGATCTAGGCCCTCCAAAGTTAGACCATTAGTATTTATCCCGGGAAAAGACAAAGCGCCCACATTAACGGGATTTTCTGGATTACTGAAATTAATTATTGCAGATTTATTCCCTTTATTTCTGCTTGTTATAAAAGCTATACTATCATTCCCCACTACCCAAAAACCTGGTTGCGCACGATTATTATTTCCGAATGGAATTTCCAAATTAGAAATATGAATTGGAAAAGCTGGATCAGAAATATCATAAAAATCATATCCATCTAAATTTCCAGGGATAATCATAATCGAGTCACCAATAAATATATCCATTAGCTCTCTCGCTGGCGGATTAATTCGTGTTTCCAGGGTTAAATTTTTTCCAAAACAGAAAGATAGTAAACAAATTATTGAGATAATTTTAATTTTATTTATCATCTTCCTTAACCATTGGAACAAACCTTACAGGGATTTTTTTTTCTTTAAAAATTTCCCCTTTATCATCTTTCTTGATTACCCAAATATATTGGGTACGAAATTGCGGTCCTACAGGCAGTACCATGACTCCATTTTTTGAGAGTTGCCTAACTAATTCTTCTGGGATATACTCAGGTGCTGCCGTTACAATAATCCGATCAAAAGGAGCCTCTTCAGGAATCCCCTGGTAGCCATCGCCCTTATAGACAGTTATATTATGATAATTTTCATCTGACAAAGTTTTTTCTGCCCTGTCCGCTAGCTCAGGTATTATTTCAATAGTGTGGACCTGATGTGCTAATTGCCCCAGAATCGCTGCCTGATAACCAGAGCCGGTACCAACTTCTAGAATATTATGGTCTTTATTAATCTCAAGCATCTCCGTCATAAGAGCAACAATATATGGCTGGCTTATTGTTTGATTATTACCGATAGGAAGAGGATGATCACCATATGCTCTATCTCTAAGATTCTCTGGAACATATCTATGCCTCTGAACCAATGACATTGCCTGAAGTACAGAGGAATCAGATATTCCTCTTCTTTCTAGCTGATTTTTTACCATATTCTCTCTAAGCTTTTTATATAAACCACTGTCTTCAGAAAAAATAAGAGAAAAAAGAACTAAATAGAAGTATGGTTTCACATAAGAAAATTACTATAAACTGAAATAAGATATTTGTTTGCTATTGAAAAAAACTAAAAGCGAGTGATAAAACCCTGAAGTCAAAAAAAAATGAAAAATTAAGATTTGTAATTCTTATGATAGTTTCAATGACCACATGGGGCCTATCATGGACAAATGCAAAAATTCTTAGCCAATTCACAGATCCATTAACACTAATGGTTTGGCGATTTCTTTTAGCCTTTGTATCCTTTGCACCTATAGTCTATTTAACAAAAAATTCATTCAAAATATCTTTCAAGGGATTCATATTTGTTCTGGTTAATTCAGTGTTTATGGTTACTTATAATTATTTTTTCTTTAAGGGAACTCAAGTTGGACTAGCGGGTGTTGGAGGTGTGTTGGTTACTACCCTCAATCCTATTTTGACAACACTTTTCAGTGGACTGTTTTTTGGGGAGCGCCTTATAAAGAAAGATTGGCTCGGGCTTATATTAGGTCTGATAGGAGGTATTTTAATCACCCGATTCTGGAATTTTGATATCGGACTATTTTTCCAATCCGGTAATTTATATTTTATTATGGCATCTTTGTCATGGGTTACGGTTACTATCGTTACATCCAGATCAAAAGAAAGTATCTCATTTATTGGATATAGCTTTTGGAGCTATGTCCTTGCATTCTTTTTTTGCCTCCCTTTTTCTACTGTCGATCAAGTTTTAGGCGTGAGTGATCTAGGATTTATATTTTGGCTAAATCTTATTTTCCTTGGTGTTGGTGCAATGAGCCTGGGAACATCTATTTATTTCTATGCATCCTTAAAGCTTGGTCCTAAAAATGCGAGTGCATATATTTTTATTGTCCCGATTACAGCTCTAGGGTTTGCTGTTTATATATTAAGCGAGCCTTTATTTATTTCAACAATTATTGGTGGATTTTTCGGCATAGCTGCAGTTTACCTGATTAACAAATAGATTAAGTTTTACTGCCTAAAATATTTGTTAATGCTAAAATTGTATTATCAATATCATCTTCACTAACGCATGAATGAGTAACCATTCTAAATTTTCCAGGACCGGTGCTTAAGAACAATATTTCTCTTTCTTTCATTTTTTCCAATAATTGTTGGTCTGATAAATTGTCTGCTCTAAATTGAAAATAAATAATATTTGTTCTAACATTTTTCAAGTCTATTTCTATATAGTTTATATTAGAAATACCTTCCGACAATTTTTTTGCCAACCGATGATCTTCAGGTATTCTTGATACCATTTTATCTAAGGCATATATCCCAGCAGCGGCAACGATACCTCCCTGACGCATTCCACCACCAAGAGCTTTTCTTATTCTTCTTGCTTTTTTTATAAATTTTTCTGATCCACATATTAACGAACCAACCGGAGCAGAAAGCCCCTTAGAAAGACAAAATGAAACCGAGTTAGCTCCCTCATTTAGATCAGCTGGTGATATGTCCAAGGCTGCACAAGCATTAAAAATTCTAGCTCCATCAATATGTACTTTTAGATTATTTTTTTTTGCGATTTGAACAACACTTGATATATATTCTTTTTTGAGGGGTGATCCATTACAAAGATTATGTGTGTTTTCTAAACAAATCAAACGAGTAGGGGGAAAATGATCATCAGAATATCTTATTGCTGATTTAATATCAGCCTGCATTAAAGTCCCATCAGATTGATTTACAATTTGTCTTGAGTGTATACCACCGAACGCAGAAATACCTCCCGCCTCATATAAGAAAGTATGAGCTTTGTCTCCCAGTATTACCTCATCTCCTCTTTTACAGTGAGTTAAAACTGCAACAAGATTTGCCATTGTACCACTAGGAACCAGTAATGCGGAATCCATACCCATAAGCTCTGCGGCCATGTACTCTAAATCATTTATTGTAGGGTCTTCTGAAAAAACATCATCCCCGAGTTCAGCATTAATAATAGCCTCTTTCATTTCTTTTGAGGGCAATGTGACAGTATCACTTCTTAAATCAATCATCGAATGCTCCTTTTAAAAATAAAAGACTCATCCTCAAATGATTTAAACTCTAGCGCATTCCCACTTGGATCATTAATAAAAAATGTGGCCTGCTCTCCGGCTTTATCTTTGAACCTGACCCTAGGCTTAATTAGAAATGGTATTCTCATCTTTTTAATCTTCTTTGATAGTTTTTCCCACTCAATCCTTGGCAAAATTACACCAAAATGCCTAGATGGTATTTGGTCACCATCAACAGAGTTTTTGTTAATTTGTTCATTCTTATTTTTGTCCAGATGCGCTACAATCTGATTCCCATATAAATTAAAATCAATCCAATCTTCGGACTCTCTGCCAAGGCTACATCCCAAAACATTGATATAAAATTTTCTTGTCTCTTCTAAATCATTAACAGGAAATGCAAGATGAAAACGATAATTGGTCATCTAAATTTTTCAGTCACTCATATCAATCCCGACCCAGACATGATTATCCTCTACCTTTGTTAGAAATGTTTCTACCGGTTTAGGCTCCATTTCCATCATTTCTTTTGCATCAGGGTCAAATTTTGAAAATAGCCACGTCATAAATTTTTCAAACCCCTTCATATTCAACCATTCTTTAACCTCGCCTGTCTTGTAGGAAAAATCACTCGCATGAAACTTACAGTGTATGGTCTTATTTTCTTTATTACAGCCTCCCAGATTTAATGCTAAACCCAAATGAGGGCACCTGTTGTTGACAGCGTAAA
>CAYFIF010000079.1:0-8223 GCA_964343085.1 uncultured bacterium
TTGATAGTGTATCAGCAGAGATATTTAGGATAATATTTTCTGAGCTGGTTGAAGCGGAATATGTTAAAACATCATTTTTGGCAAAATTCTGTTTTTCAAAATATAAAAAATTATACAAAAAGTAAATAATCTATTGCGCCATTATCTTTAAAATAGCCTAGTTTTCAAATGGCTAAAAAATTAATAATAGGTTTTCTTTTAGCGTTTTTGCTATCTAATATGATTATGCTTAGAGGCCAGAATAAATTCTTCGATGGATCAAAAGCACACCACACCAAAATCGGGTTCACCAATCCATACTTAGCCAAAGAATTTGAAAAGAAAAAATTCACAGATCTTTTCAAAATGATGACCGAAGATCGACCTGATCCAGAGTTTAAAGAATCTAAAAAGGTAGACAGAAAATTATTGATTGAACATATAAACAGCAAAACCGATTTCATCACATGGGTCGGACACTCTACATTATTGGTTCACATAAAAGGTAAACTAATTCTAACTGATCCAATATTTTCGGATAGGTGCGCGCCAGTTCAATTCGCTGGTCCAAAGAGATACACCAGCCCCGCAATTTCTATTGACTCTCTTCCTCCTATAGATATAATTGTTATAAGCCATAATCATTTTGATCATCTTGATAGGAACACTGTAGCCGCATTGAAAAAAAATCAATCAACAAAATGGTTTGTGCCTCTTGGTCTAAAAACCTGGTTTGAGGGTATGGGAGTCGTGAACGTATTTGAGCTTGACTGGTATGAGAACCATAGCTTCTCAGGTGTTAATGTCACGTGCTTACCATCTCAGCATTGGTCAAAGAGAACGCTAATGAAAAGCTTTGATACTCTTTGGGCTTCCTGGTCTATCGAGATTGGAGGGTTTAGGTTTTGGTTTGCGGGAGACACCGGATACAATAGTGTCCAATTTAAAGAGATTGGAGAAAAGTATGGACCGTTTGATATTTCAGCGATCCCGATCGGAGCCTATGAGCCGAGGTGGTTTATGAAAAATTACCATGTAAACCCTGAAGAATCGTTAAAGATTCACGCAGATATTAAATCAAAAAAAACCATAGGAATTCATTTTGGAACTTTTATTCTTACGACAGAGCCAGTCAACGAACCGGAAGAAAAGGTAAGTAAACTATTGGAGGCAAATGATGTTTCAGGCGAGGAGTTTATTGTTCCCAAACATGGCGAAATTTATTTTCCTTAGAGAAAATTATTTTTTTATCCACTCAAGTATATCAACTAAGCATTCATTGGGTATAGTGTGGTCACAGTTATATTCTTTGTAGTGGGGCTTAGTACCAAGCGAGGATAGATTTTTTACAGAATCCCTCGCCATGTCTATATTAATACGTTGATCCTGGATTCCATTTCCTATAAAAATTTTAAGTTTGTCTAGGTTTTTATGATCAAACTGGTCCAAAAAATATTTATCAGAAAACCAACCGCAGAGGGAAACAATCCCTTTGTATTTTTTTGGAGATTTTAGTCCAGTGTAAAATGTTAGGCTCGCACCCTGACTGAAACCAAGTAAAAAGATATTGTCAGCATCAATTTTTAATTTTTCCAGACAAATGTCTATACTTAATTCAATTTTCTTTTGGCTATCAATGATCTGTTGAGGATCTAGCAATTCAAAAATATTTATTGGATTGAGATCAAACCATGACCAACCATTATAGGTTACGGGAATAGGAGCCTGTAAACTTATGTAGGCCCACTTATCTGGGAAAAAATGGCTTAGTTGGAATAGGTCATACATATTGCTACCGTAGCCATGGAGAAAAAAAATAGCAGGAGATTTAATATCTAGCTCGTCTGGTTTTTTTACAAGATTAGATAAAGGAAGATCTATAGTTTCAGGGTTCATTTTTAACTTATAGCAAAATTTGGAGTCAAATATAAAAACATTGGAGCGATTACCCATGGTAAAATATTTTTTTATAATTTTAATGATAGTGTCTCTCTCTTTTGCTGATGGGCCAAGAAAAAAACATAGAAAGTGGATTCAAAAAAAACACCACAGAATTCATAAGGTGAAAAAATATCCCAAGCTGCATAGATCCAGAGCAAGCTTTAGTGTTCGATATGGTTTTCATTGGTGTCTAACTCCGTGGAGAAATTTTTATTCCACTCATCACCATAACGATATTATTGTAGTCAGAGACCAAAATATTTCTGAATTAAATAATATGGAAATATTTGAGCAGATTGAAAAACTTGGAGAATTAAAAGATCAGGGTTTAATAACTGAAAAAGAATTTGAAAAGGCGAAGAAAGATTTGCTAAAAAAAATCTAGGTAAATAGAATTAAAATATTTTGAGAGTGCACCTGAAAATAAAAATATTAAATTTTTTATTATGCGATTCATTAAGTAATATTCTATCACATGAAAACAATTATTATATTAACAATTTTCTGTTTTGGAATAATCGCTCAGGCAAGAGATATAGATCACTATCTTAGTCTTGCTGGAGGAAACAGGGTAGAGATAGAGAGAGCCATTGAAGAAGTCTCATCCGATCAGTCTAAGGGAATGCTTTGGCTCATAAGACATATGCCTCAAGATGATCTTAAAACACTTTCAGCTGAATTTTTATTGGAAAACTGTTCACTCGCTTACGAGTCTTTAGAGAATACCCCATGGCAATCAAGCATACCAGAGGAGATTTTTTTTGATGCTATCCTACCTTATGCAAATCTTAATGAGAAAAGGGATAATTGGCGTAGTACTTTCAACAAAAAATTTTTTCCTCTAATAAAATCTTCAAGCTCTGCCTATGAAGCAGCGACCTTGCTTAATAAAAAGATATTTAATGAGCTTGGAGTCATTTATTCAACAAAGCGACCAAAAGCAGATCAATCTCCCTTCGAGAGTATTGAGGCGGGCATGGCATCTTGCACTGGTCTGAGTATCTTACTAATTGATGCATGCCGAAGTGTGGGTATTCCTGCACGATTTATTGGTACCCCAATGTGGTACAATGATTCAGGCAATCATTCCTGGGTTGAAATATGGGATGACGGGTGGAACTTCACAGGGGCAGCAGAACCCACAGAAGATAAATTAAATAGTGTATGGTTTTCTGAGCTAGCTAGTAAGGCAATAAAGGGAGACATGAAATATGGTATATTCGCCGTTACATGGAACAACACTAATAATTATTTCCCAATGGACTGGCTCCCAGGAGTTCAAACATATAGATCTTTTGATGTAACAAGCAGATATGCTATCAAGACTGTAGAGTATTCAATGGTACCAATCAGGATTAAAGTCATTAATCGGTACGGGCAGAGGGAGTCTGCTGATGTAGTGATTAAGGGTCAAGAAAATTTTATTTTTAAAGGCAAGAGTAAAGATGAAACATTTGACTCGAATGATCATTTAACCGTTATGCTCCCCCAAGGACAAGTCTTTACGATTGAATCAGGAGGTGATGCTAAAGTTTTGAATGTTAAAAGTGAGCAACTCATCAGCTTGAGGTTAACTAATTAGTTCAAAAACTTTAATCAGTTCATAAGCAAATACCTAGAAAAAAATAATTTTAAATGAAAAAATCTTTCAGGCTTTGTTGGAATCAAAAAATATCTGAACTTTAAATTTTACTAATTTGGAAAGATCAAAGTTAGAATATTTTAGGCTGCTTCTGAAAGGGATGGCTATGGGCGCTGCAGATGTTGTCCCCGGAGTCTCCGGAGGTACGATAGCTTTTATTACCGGTATCTACGAAGAGCTATTGGAGTCTATAAGTGCTATAAACCTTAAAATTCTTATGTTTATTAAGGATCATGGATTTAAATCAGCATGGGAAAAAATTAATGGTAATTTTCTCCTTATTCTTTTTGTTGGTATAATGATCAGTGTGTTTTCCCTCGCGAGAATAATCACATATGCAATGGATAATTACCCGATCTTTGTTTGGTCATTATTTTTTGGTTTAGTTCTTTCAAGTGCTTTCTTAATCGGAAAAGCAATAAAAAAATGGGAATATCAAAACATTTTAGGCTTTCTTGTCGGAGTGGTTATTGCTTTTGGTATAACGTTAATGTCTCCGATTGATAGTCCATCCTCATTGTATTATGTTTTTTTCTCAGGAGCCATTGCAATATGTGCGATGGTACTACCAGGAATTTCAGGTAGCTTCATTCTATTATTAATGGGCAGTTATACTCTGGTTTTAAATGCTCTGAATGAACTTGATATCATAATTATTTCAGTTTTTTTACTAGGATGTCTCTTTGGTCTATTCTCAATTACGAAACTGTTAAATCAATTATTCAAAAAACAAAAACATCTAGCCATAGCGACACTAACAGGTTTTTTAATTGGCTCATTAAATAAAATATGGCCATGGAAAATAATTCTTGAAACTAGAATTAATTCTAAAGGAGAGGCTGTCCCGTTTATTGAACAAAATGTAATGCCATATAATTTTCCAGGTGAGCCGAAAGTTTTTATGGCGCTAATCATTATTTTTGCAGCGTTCGGAGTAGTGTATTTTTTAGATAGCAGATCCACTAAAAATAGATTAATCTGAAAACTTTAGTTCTTTAAAAAAGGGATAAAAAAATAAAATGCTTGTTGAGATGATAATCTTAATCATTTCTGCTCTTATTACATCTTCAATATCAGCAGTAATAGGAATGGGCGGAGGTATTATTTTATTGGGAATAATGGCAATATTTATACCCGATGGATTTTTAGTTATAGCTCTGCATGGCATGATTCAACTTTTCAGTAATTCAACGAGGACTTTTGTTTATAGAGACAGCTTAAACAAAAAACTTATTCTTGAATTCTTTGTTGGCGCTGTAGTGGGTCTTATCTTTTCAGCGTTGATAGTATTTTTTTTGATGGTTGTTCTAGAAGTTGATTCAGCCAGCAAGATTAAAATAGATTTTATGAAAGCCATAATTGGGATATTTATTTTATGGTATCTTTATCTAAAACCAAAAAAAAACCAGAAAAAAACACTGTCATTTTTGGGGGTAGGGGGCATAAGTGGAATTAGCTCAATATTTGTAGGGGCGACAGGGCCTTTAATTGCACCATTTTTTTTAAGTGGAGGGTTAAAAAAAGAGAATATTATTGCGAACAAAGCTGCATGCCAGGTGATATCGCATATTGGAAAAATCCCAATATTTATTCTTCTTTTTGATGTTGACTATATGCAGGAATATGAAATATTGATTCCGTTAATTATGGCTGTATATATTGGAACACATATTGGCAAAAAGATACTAAGTTTCATTCCTGAAAAAACCTTTAAACTTATATTTAAAATTTGCCTGACGGCAATTGCAATAAGATTAATTTCAGGTGAACTTTTATTTCTCTTTTAAAATCAAATAGATAGTTAGGTTTAAAAATAAAACACAATCAAGATAATCCACTAGTAAGCATAATATTTAATATTGTGATTCCCGTTATTCTTTTGAAAAATGGAGATGAATTATTAAATAAAATAGATTTTAAAATAGATTTTAATTATTCGATTCTAGTTTTAATCGTGGCATTATCCTTTCCTGTGGTATATTTTTTTCTTGATTTAAGCTCAAAAAAACGTGTCAACTTTATTTCGATTTTGGGATTTATAAACGTGCTGTTAACTGGAGGGATTGGTGTTTTTGGGGCGATGTATGGACTGTCCAGGTTATGGTTTATACTTAAAGAAGGTCTAATGCCATTAGTGATTGGGATGATTGTATTGTTGTCAATCAAGAGGGGCAACCCATTAATCCGTACCTTCATTTATAATGAAGCAATTTTTAAAACAGATATAATTAACCAAAATCTTGAGAACACTGATCAGTTAGAGGCTTTCGATATAATGTTAGCGAGATCATCTTATCTTATTGTATTAGCATTTTTTTTTAGTTCTATTATTCAATTTGTTTTAGCTGGAGTCATTGTTACCGTAGATCCGGGGCATCCTGATTTTAACGATCAGGTTGGTACTATGACTTGGGTTAGTTATTTTGTCGTAATGGTCCCATCTTTATCAATGTTTGGACTGTCACTATGGAAATTAGTGTCGGGTATAAAAGATCTAACTGACCTCGAGAGCAAAGAGTTTTTAAAAAACTGATTTTTTAAAGGTGAAAATATTATTATTACAGATAAGCTAGTTTATAGTTCTTTCTTATATATAAATACAGTTTCCATTGCATAATAATCGTCCGACTCTTTTTCATACTTATTAATGGTCAAAATATTTCCACTGACTGAATATTTTGTAAATGTATCTATCCTATTTACCACGGTAGTTAATTCTGAGCCATCAACACTATATGTGCCATTACCGACCAAATCATTGCCATCAGATTTTCCCTTAAAACTAAATTGGCCTGAAGGTAAAAAGACAATACTCTCATAATACCTATCACTTTTTTTTATTTCTTTTTTCTCTACTGGTTCGCTGAAATAATTAGTTGAGAGTGATTGAAATTCCCATCTACCAACAATTGGATTATATTCATTTTGTGGGTGAATGAATAAAGGGCAAACTAAAATAGCAAAGACAATTCTAATATATTGCTTAATATGGATCTTATAAAAATTCATAATTTTATTAGTACCAGAATATTTTTCTGATATCAGTTGGAAGTTAAATATTTCTCCAAACATATTTAATCAAAAAGATTATCTTGCTATCGTTTTTCCGCTTGATCCTAAATCAGAAAATGCCTCATCTAATCTTTGAACCATACTTAATTCTGCTGATCTAAGGAATTTCCTAGGATCATAATACTTTTTGTATGGAGTATCATTCTCAGGGTCTATCTGATATAAAAAAGCTTTAGGGTTATCGGTTACATATTTTCCAATCTCCTTTGCAAATGCAAATTGAGTGTCAGTGTCAATGTTCATTTTGAATACGCCATACGAAATAGCTTCAGATATTTGCTGCTTATCCGAACCAGATCCACCATGGAATACTAAATCTAGTGGTAATGAATTAGTTGAGCATTTTTTTTCAATTAGCGACTGAGAATTTTTCAGTATTTCTGGACGAAGTTTTACATTTCCTGGTTTGTAAACACCATGTACGTTTCCAAAAGAGGCTGCCAAGCTAAAATGTCCAACTGGAGATAACAATTCCCAAGCTTTTAAACAATCCTCTGGCTGTGTATAGAGCAGCGGATTGTCTAATCCAATATCGTCATCCGATCCAACCCCGTCCTCTTCTCCACCCGTAACACCAAGCTCAATTTCCAGACTCATTCCAAGTGGTACTAACTTTCCCAGAATACGTTTGCTCTCTGATAGATTAAAATCTATGTCCTCAGCAGAAAGGTCTAACATGTGGGAGCTGAACAAAGGTTTTCCTGTTTTTTTGAAATTAGTTTCGCTGTGGGTGATTAATCCTTCTACCCATGGGATTAATCCCTTATTTGCATGGTCAGTATGAAGCACAACGCAGATTCCATACTTCTGGGCTAGGAGATTGACATGTTGAGCGGCAGAGACGGTTCCAAGGATTTTTGCCTCTAGACTGTCTTTTATTCCATATCCTCCATAGAATTGTCCGCCACTATTTGAAAACTGAATAATTATGTCCGACCTGTTTTTAGCCGCTGCTTCCATTGCCGCATTAACTGAGTTAGTCCCTACTACATTTACAGCAGGAAGAGCATAACCTCCATTTTTTGCAGCCTTAATTAATGTTCTATAATCATCTCCAGTAGCTACGCCTGGATTAATTGAGTGTGCCATTAAATATCTCCTTTTATTGAAAATTCTTTTATTATCCTTTGGCCTATATCGTTGCCTTGATCCCATTGCTCGGCATGAGTATTGTTTTATCTAAACCTTTGAAAATAGAGTGCAAAAATATATATATAAACACAGCTCGGGCTTGTGTTTTAATAGAAAGATTAAATTTTTTAAAATGTTTGGGAAGAAATCTGGGTAGTTCCATATGCTTAAGTCATTTACTATTCAGTGTAGTTGCTAAGCTCTCTAGCTGAAGGATCAGTAGCATTTGACCAACGAGGCATCCAAAAATGGGGAATAAGTTTTCCTCTTTTACCAAAGAAAGAATCAAATATTTTTCGATAATAATAGCTTTCTTTTGTCAAAGGTCTACAGTGAGATATGTTTTTTGACTCTTTGATAAATTCATTATCAGATATTTCATTTTCTACAAAATCTTTGATTTTATGATGCCAGGAATTTGAGGTTGTACTTACTCCATCAGAAAATGCACACTTTCT
>CAYFIF010000080.1:0-8081 GCA_964343085.1 uncultured bacterium
ATAATTAGCTATAAAACAATAGAGATCAAATTTCTCTTGATATTTTATCATTCTCAGCATCATACCAAAATAATTACCCAGATGTAATGAACCAGATGGTTGTATTCCACTTAAAACACGTAAACCTTTTTTAGGCATTTATATATTTATCCTTTATTAAAATATATTCTTAGAAACTCTCCATAAATACATATGGTCTCCAAGAATTTTGTTCATCTTTTACAAATTTTTGGAAATAATGAATTCTATTTGGTCGTTTAGGTTTCTTTATCAATGGCATTTTTGCTGATTCAGGGGTTCTATCACCTTTTTTTTGATTACAGGATTTACAAGCTGTTACAAGATTTTCCCATATATCTAAGCCCCCAAGTACTCTAGGCTTTACATGATCAATAGTAAGTGGCCCGTTTAATGTTGAACAATATTGACAAGTAAACTCATCACGTGATAAAATATTCTTTCGATTTAACTCAATCGCAAGATTTTTATAACGAATATACCATTTTATTTTTACAACGCTTGGTAAGGCCATGGAAATTGAAGGACTTTTTACTTCCTCATTATAATTCTCTAAAATTTCAATTTTATTCAAAAATTTCATGCATATTGCTCTCTGAGCAGTACAAATTGTCATCGGAGAAAAGTCCGCATTCAAAACTAGTACTACACGACTCATTAACGACTTGTTTTTTTTTGAATTTTTTATAATATCTTTCATTTATAAAATTTCAAGCTTAGCGAATGAGTTGATACAAGATTATCACGAAGAGTTTTGTTAAAATTATTCTTATCAGCATCAAGACTTTCCTCTTTAACCCACCCTTGACAATGGATTATACCATAACCGCCGGTTGAAAAACCAACATGATTTATAATTCCTTTAGTGCCAAAAATATGGATATCACCAGGTTCTGAATCCTCAATCTTAATAATTGCATCAGAAAAATAATCTCTCTGTTTAATTGAATCCCTAGGCACACATATCCCAGATGCAAGATAAACCATTTGGATGAAACCAGAACAATCAAAACCTAATGAAGATTTTCCTCCCCAACGATATGGGCAGCCTATTAAACTCCTAGCCAGACTAATTATTTTGTTAGGTTTTGGTTTTGAAAAAAGTGGAATCGTCTTTTGATTTATTTTTATTTGTTCATTTTTTGGCAAGTTAACTTTGTCGTCTTTTATTAAAATTCTTGTGCCAAATGGTAAATCTCCCTTTGAGGATATCATATGAGTTGCGTTGAATGGTTTATCTTGAAAATATCCGTAAAACGTTTTTACCCAACTTTTATAGCCATCATCTTGTTGTACAAAAACCCAATCTCGAAATGTTTTTAGTACTAAAGCTGACTCGCCACATAATAATTCTGATACCTTGCTTTTTTTAAAGCTAGGCTCATTATAAGATGGCGCAATCAAAGCAGTAATTATAAACCATGAATCACTAATTAATACCATAGAAAAAATTATTTTATCTAAACAAAAATAAAAATGTTATTAATCATTTATTTTAAAATATTTTGGTTTATTTTTTAAAAAAATATTTACCTTCTAATCTTAATTTTATTGGATATACTGTTTTTTTCATTTAATTAAATAAATTTTTGAATGTTGCAAATATATCAAGTTAAAAAAAGAAAGGAATTAATATTGAATAAATTAGTTTTTAGTTTTGTTACTATATTTTTATTTACAAGCGGCTGTAGTAATGATGCAGGATCATCAATAGAACCGGTGGAAAAAGGATGGATTTTTGTTGCTAATGAAGGTAACTACGGAAGTAGCAATGGTTCGTTGTCCATGATAAATAATGATGGAGAAGTTTACCATGTAGAAGAAGTAGGTGATGTAGTACAGTCCTTAGAGGTCTATAATGATAAACTATTGGTTGTAGTAAATAACAGCCATATGATCAAAGTCTATGATATAACAGAAGATGGTTTAAGATTACCTGGGATAGAAATATCAACAGATAACTCAAGCCCAAGAGAACTTGTGGTGGTGGAAGATAAAGTATATTTTACTAATTGGAACACAAAAGATGTAAAAGTACTAAACCTATTTAACTATTCAATAGAAACTTCTATATCAGTTGATGGGTTGCCGGAATCAATAGTTTCGGATGGTTCATATCTTTGGGTAGGAATTATAATGAATGAGGATTATAGTTCAGCAAACAGTGTAGTTAAAATTGATATAGCTACTAAATCGATAGTTGAAACATATGAGGTGGGATTAGGTCCAACTTCATTGGTTTTAGATGGTGATGATATTTATGTAGCTAGAACATTTTATGATGAAAATTGGATAGCATTTTATGGTTCAAGTAAGATAGGAAGTGATGATATTAAAATAAATAATTATGGATTAGGAGTAGCCTGTGGTGGTGATATTATGAAATTTAACAATGAAATCTATCGCTCTTTTGATGGCGGAATTGCACCATTGGAAAACAACTTAGATATTAGAGGATATTCAAGAATAGGCTCATACGATCAATCTCAAGTTTATTCTACAGAAGTTATAGGAGAGTACATTTATTTTGGTATAACAGATGGCGAAGCAATGAATAAAATTAAAAAAGTAAACGAGAATGGTGATGAAGTTGCTTCATATGATGTAGGAATATTTCCTGGCGACTTTTCAGTTTGGAAAAACTAGTCTAAAAATTCCCAAGTTATTTTCAGACTATTTTGACTCCTTAGTTCAGGCATCATAGGATGAAAAAACAAACTGTTAGTGTGTTTATAATACCCTAATCTTTGCATATAGTCTAAAAAATTTTTCCACTTATACTTTATGTTAAAAGATGAAACTTTGGCAGATATAGATAAATCAAGAAACCAAATATCATTTAAGGTGCTTTCGTTATGAATCTGAATAGGAACTGACTCAACTAAATGTAAATACCAGCTAGGTTTCCGATCCACCCATCCTGTTAACGTCATATTCAATGATAAATCCAAGGCTCCATTAAAAGTACTTTTATAAAAAGTATTACTGAAATAGAATTTATGTTTAACACCATCATTTAAGTAATTAGGGGTTTGGTTTAATGTGTATTTTATAGAAAGTTCATAAGATTTACTCAAAAACCAATCCATTTGGTTACCAAAAGAAGAGTTTATTACTTTTTCATAAGTTTTATTTTCCTCAATAAACAATAGTCCCTCATATACATTATAACTGATCCAAGTAGAGTTTTTGAAGTTGGAATTATTAATTTTCAATTTTGCTTTATGAATGGATAAAAAAGAAATCGACTCTAATGATGTATTGTTTATCTTAAAATAAGGATGAGATGGGAAAGCATCTTTTTTTGAATAAAAACCTAAATGGAATCTTTTTTTATTGAAATTATATACCAAATCATAAACTATTCTATTATGACTTTTAAAGGATACAAATCCACTTTTTAAGAAAAGTCCATTATTATTCTCTGCACCAAATAAAACCTTACTCCACCTAGATGAAGAAACATCCAGTTCTTTAACTCCCCTTGAATTAATTTCTAAATTAAAAGACAACTTTAATTTTAAAAACTTATTTAAATTGAAAAAGAATTCTCTTTTTTCTCTATTGAGATATCTTATACCACTTAAAAAACTATCTGCATGATCTTCATCATTAATCTCAATAGTATCAATTTTATTATAATCTGAACAAAATCGTTGTAAATAATGATTTAAGTTTAGTCCATAACTGATGTCATCATTATTTCGGGACCAAAATATATTATTGCTGCTGATTCTGGAATCATAGGTTGCTTTATTCATAATCTCTTTATCAGCTGGTAGAGCAGAAAGTGTATTAAAATAACCTAAAGCTATACCAATCTTTTCCCTTTCATTTTTAGATTCCAAGTGCATAGTATAGGTTTGGTGTATCGGTTTAGGAATGGTTCCATATTCAGTATATTGGTTAAACATACCAGCATATGAGCGTTTGAATCCGTTTATTTTTAAAAAATCATTATTAGGCTTAAAATATTTTAGTGAAACACTAAGTTCATCTTGTAAAAAATCTCCTTGAGTATAATCAAAATTAGTTGAGGTCACATCATTTTCGAATTTCGAGGAATCTAAAACATTATTTAAAAACATTCTTTTGATATTTGGCCCCATTAGGCCAGGATTTACTGACCATATTCCATCAAAGAAAAATGGCCCAGCATTCCAATCTTGGTTCCACATCACTTTTTCATCAACAACAGCATATCCAAAATGATTACTCCAATCATATCCAACTAGTCCTTTGGACGAATTAGGGAAAACAAAAATAAAATTAATTACTAGAGCCAATATTTTTTTATACATTTGAAAATTGAATATTATGTATGTATCGGTCTATTTAAAATTTTATTTGAAAAATCAATAATCATCTTTTAACATGGATGTACGAAAAAAATTATAATCATTAGTAAAATTTTCTTTATTTAGGTCTTCCCTGTATATATTATCAAGTAAGTTCATTTTAATATCTAAGTTACTAATCAAATGGACTAACAAAGCCTCCCTAAAAGCTGGAGACGATGGAGTATTTCTGTGTGAATATCCACGATATGATAAAACAATATGCTCAATTTTATTTGCCATCTCTTCTGGAAAATTTTTTATTCTAACAATTGAAGCTTTAATTAAATCTCTCCCAAGTACATTATTCCCAATTAATTTACCTCTTAAAGTGTAATCAACCTCATAACCCGAACTAAATTCTTCAACAATACCAATGTTGTGTAACATAAGGCCTGTTATCAAAAGATCTCGATCAACATTATATAAGGATGAAATTCTTTTTGCAACTCGCACCATTGAAATTGTATGGTCTAAAAACCCAGATCTATAACTATGATTCATTTTTATAGATGCTGGATAAATCAATAATTTTTTCTTATTCTTTTTATAAATGTTTGAAACTAATCTTTTTAAAAAAACGTTTTTTATAGATAAAATAGTCTTTTCAGTTTCTTTCCACATTATTTTGGGATTTGTTTTTGATGCAGGAACAATATTTTCAGGATTAAACCCATACCTACCATAATTTTTAGCAGTAGCTTTTTTTATTTTGTTCACAATTAGTTGAGGTTGATTCAAAAATAAATCAATCCGACCAGATATAGCAACAGCATCACCAGCACTAAATTGATTATTCAAAGGCTCAACTCTATCCCAGATTTTACCCGAAATGTGTCCAGTTTTATCTCTAATCTCTAAATCAATAAAGAGGTCTCCAGTTCTCGTATAACGTAAAGTTTTTTCAACACATAGATAAAAGCCTTGAATAAGTAAACCTTCTCTAAACTTATTTATAGGTATTAACTTTTTCATATGCCTTGTTAATTTTAATTTTTATAAAATATTTACAAAATATTATATACATTAAGACTCTATGGACAAAAATAAATATTTAATATCAAAAATTTCATACGGTAATCCTGATCAATCAAGAATAATACATGCCTGTTTAAAAAAATGGTTAACTGATCCAAAATTTTTAAACTTCGTTTCTCCATCAATGAATTTCCCATTTAATTATAATCAATGGCTGAAATTATATAAAGCAATGGAAAAAAATAATATAAAGAATGAATCATATGTTATAAAAAAAGAAAATCTAATTATTGGCCATTTTAGTTTTTGTATTAATAAGCTTAATAAAGAAACCAATATATTTCATCTAATTATTGATCAAGAATTAAAACAAAATAACATAGCTCAAAAAATGATTATTTTCGCGGAGAATTGTGCAATTATGCATCAAACTAGCCGAATTTCATTTTTAGTTAATAGAAAAGATCTTCTAATAAGAGATCAAATCAAAAATTTAGGATACAAATCAAAAAACCCAAATAAGAAAATATTGAACTATAGGAAAATAATTACTTAATTGGTTTTACGAATAACTGATGAACGTGCCTTACAATTTTATATCCTTCCTGCTTAGCAATTTCATCTTGAAGATTTTCCAAGTCTTTATTGTAAAATTCTATAATTTTCCCTGTCTCAACGCAAATCATGTGGTCATGGTGTTCTCTGTCCAATCTCCTTTCATAGAGACTCCCTCCGTCAAAACCATCTAATTTTTTTATTAAATTATGTTTCACTAAAACATCTATAGTCCTATAAACTGTTGCACGCGAAACCTTAACACCTTTTCTAAGAATAGATAAGTAAATTTCATCAGCATTTCGATGCTTATCAGAGCCATCTATTTCCATCCAAACAATTTCCCTTTGTTTAGTATATCTAAGTTTCTCTGATTGTAAAATTTCCTTGAATAAAATTTTATTTTTTTCTTGCAATGAAAGCTCCATGCATTTTTAATCTAAAGATTATAAAAAGATTAACTAATTTTAGTAAGATTAGCATATTTGACTATCAATTTTTTCTTTGTCCCATCTTTGAATATTACACCAACTCGCTGATTTTCTCCAGTCCCACTTAGTACCATAATTTTTCCAGTACCAAAAATTGGGTGTTCAACTAGATCATCTTTTTTGAAATCATTAAAAGCTGATATAGTTCTCGTAGCCTTTATTTTAGTATTTTTCAAACGGCTATTGGAAACTACGCGATTTGTTAATGATGACTGAAATTCGATTCTCTCAAGATACTCACTTGGAATTTCATTTATAAATCTACTTGGCATTCCAAGAAGGTTTTCTCCGCCTGTGCGTCTACGATTAGTGGCATACAGTAAATAAACTCTTTCTTCGGCTCTAGTTAAAGCAACATAGAAAAGCCGACGCTCTTCCTCTAAAGATTCTTTATCCTCTAATGAATTATAAAGGGGGAACAGACCATCATCTAATCCTGAAACAAAAACTATAGGAAATTCAAGACCTTTTGATGAATGAACTGTCATCAAGGTAACTCGATTATCTGAATCATTCCAATGGTCAATATCAGTTAGTAATGATACTTCTTCCAAAAAATCGTTCAGCACTGATTTAGGTTTACGCTGCCCAAATTCATCAATACTATTCAATAATTCTTTAATATTATCTAACCTATCTTTATCCTCTGGATCTAATGAATCCTTGAAAGCAGTTTTTATACCGGAATCTTCTACCAAAGCTCTAGTCAATTCGCTAGGACTAAGTTTGAACCGCAGGTTATGATATTTTTTGATTAATTTATAAAAGGATATTAAGGATTGAGACTGTTTCCCTCTAATTGAAAGATTTTCTGCATTTTTTAATACTTCAAATAACTCAATTCCCATTGACTCAGCCATTTCCACACATTTGTCCATAGTTTTTGCGCCAATACCCCTAGCCGGAAAATTAATAATTCTTCTCAAAGAAATAGTATCTTTAAGATTAATGATTAATCTAAGATAGGCTAATATATCTTTAACCTCTTTGCGATTATAGAATCGAATACCACCAATAATATTATATGGTATTCCCATCCTCCTTAAACTATCTTCAATTGGACGAGATTGAGCATTAGTCCGATAAAGAATAGCAAAATCACAAAAAGTGCGTTTTTTCATTTTTATTTCTTTTTCTATTACTGAAATAATGGCATGCGCTTCTTCGAGTTCATCACTAGTTTCAAAAAGGCCAACTAGGTCTCCATCTCCTTGCTTTGCTTTTAAAGTTTTATTTGTTCGTTTATCATTATGAGTAACAACAGATGTTGCAGCATCTAAGATTTGCTGAGTAGATCTATAATTTGTTTCTAAAGTAAAAATTTGACAGCTAGGAAAGAATTTTTCAAAATCTAAAATATTCGAGACATCTGCTCCACGCCAACCATAAATAGATTGATCATCGTCTCCAACTACAGATATATTGGAATGCTTTTCAGATAAAGCTGTTACAAAATAGTACTGGGGTCTATTCGTATCTTGATATTCATCAACCAAAATATATCTATACTTATTTTGATATTTTGCCAATATTTTTGGATGTTTTTCAAATAATTCTAACGGATATAACAGCAAATCGTCAAAATCTAACGCATCATTCTCTTTTATAGATTTTTGATATATCTCAAAAATTTCTGCTTTTTTCTTCTCTAATTTAGTTCTTGCCTTTTTTATTTCATCTTTGGGCAATATCATTTTGTTTT
>CAYFIF010000081.1:0-7959 GCA_964343085.1 uncultured bacterium
AGGCTATAACAAATATTCTTCCTCACTTACCCAAATGGTTTGCTAAACCATTTGCCAAACCCTATGTTGCAGGAGAAACTATTAATGAAGCATTAAATCAGATTAAAACCCTAAATGACAAAGGACTTTGTGCAACCTTGGATATATTAGGGGAACATATTCTAAGACCTGAGCAAGCAAAAAAAATAGCAATGGAGTATTGTTTATTATATGATATGATTTCAGGCAATAATCTAGATTGCAATATATCAATTAAACCAACGCATATCGGTTTAAGCATTTCTTATGACCATGTAATAAGTAATGCTGAAACAATTTTAGATAGTGCAAAGAAAAATAACAATTTCTTAAGATTAGATATGGAAAGCTCTGAACATACTGACCAAACAATTCAAATGTATAAGTATTGCAAATCAATCTATGACAACGTTGGAATGGTAGTCCAATCCTATCTCCATAGAAGTAAAAACGATATTAAGGATTTAGCAAATAATAATTTTAACTCAAGAATATGTAAAGGCATTTACAAAGAGCCTAGATCATTAGCTTTTCAAAACCCAATCGATATAAATAATAACTTTCTTGAGCTAGCAAAATTAATGGCAAAAGAGAGTGCATATTCTGGATATGCGACCCATGATCAAGATTTAATTGATAAATTGTTAAATTGGATTAAAAATAATAAAATCTCTAAAAATTTATTTGAATTCCAAGTGCTATTTGGTGTTCCAATGCAAGGTAGGCTTGAATCTCTCATAAAACAAGGATATAAGGTAAGAGTCTATGTCCCTTTTGGACCCGATTGGTTTGACTATTCGATTAGGAGATTAAAAGAGAACCCATCAATTGCTGCATATGTATTGAAAAATTTTTTTAAAAGCGATATTTAATGAAAACAGAATCAAAAAGGGAATTTTACAAAAACCAAGGGGTGAGCTATAAAAAAAATGATCTTGAGGCAATTAATCGTTATAAAAATATTTTACATTGGCTGATATTAGAAAATGAAAAAACAATTATCGAAATAGGTTGTAAATATGCCGAATTAAAAAAACTACTTGTTACCAATGGAAGTCAATTTAAATATAAAGGTATCGATATTGATAAAAGCACACTTGAAAAAATAGAAAATTATAATTCATCGGACTATATATGCCATGATGTAAATAAAGGAATACCATTAAAAGACAACTCTGCTGATTACATCATATGCATGGAAGTACTAGAACATTTGGAAAATGCAACTTTTTTTCTAGAGGAATCAAAAAGAGTCCTTAATAAAAACGGCAGACTTATTCTTTCTGTCCCCAACCCTTATAGCTGGAATGAAATTTATAGAAATATGTTTAAAAAAAATGATACCGAGGGTCACATAGCTTCGTTTACTTATCAAAACCTAAATGCTTTAATTAAATTTTCAGGATTAAAAATAATTGATGAATTAGGATCTTTTACTCGAGTTCCACTATCAAAAAAAATTTTTGGTCGTTATTTTTTGCTTAGTACTAATAATTTTTTTCTTACAAGAAATAAAATTTATTTAATTAAAAAATAATGAGACCTAAATATATAGAAAAGTACTATAAAGATGGCTATGCAATTATAAGAAATGTTTTAGATGCGGAAATAATAAAAGAATTAAATAATCATGTTATTTGGTTAAGAAAAAAAAATCCAACTATACGTCCCGAAGCTTTACATCATCATTTATTAGTTAATGATCCATTTATTCACTATCTATTAAATCAAGAAAAACTTTTAAATATTGTAGAAAATATTCTTGGCCCAAATATCGCTTTGTTTGGAGCCCATTATATAGCAAAAAAACCTATTGATGGTAAACCGGTTGCATGGCACCAAGATGGATCATATTGGCAATTGAAACCGATGGAAGTATTATCTATATGGGTTGCTGGAACGAAATCTATTAAAAGTAATGCATGTATGAGGGTAATCCCGGGGTCCCAAAACATGAAACTGATGAAACCCTCAGAAATGGTTAAACTAGATTTAAATGAATATGTTTTAGACCTCGCTATTGATTCAAGTAAAATAGATGAAAGCAAAGCTTTGAATGTTGAATTGAACCCTGGCGATATATCTTTGCATAACCCTTCTATTATTCATGGTTCAAATTCCAATTATTCTAAAGATTGGAGAATAGGCTTAACTCTCCGTTATATTCCAACTACTACATTTGTTGATAAAAAACAATGGGAATGTATATTGCTTAGAGGAAAAGCAAGTGAGGGCGTTAGCAATAATTATGTAAGTAAACCTATCTATAAAGAAGGTCTTCATATGCCCTTCAAAGAATTTAGAAAATATACCTAGAGAAGAAAAAAATTATTCTTCTCCCCTTTTACCCCAACCCATTTTTTTTGTTAACATTTGAAAATAATTTAAATTACTAAAATCAACAAAGTTTATTTTATAATAAGATTTTGTTATTTCAATTATAGATTTTGAATCCAGAGTTTCGTGTATCTGTCCATCAATTATAAAAAGAACTTTAGAAGATATATTTTCAAATTTTAAAATAATATTGGAACTAGCTGGTACAACAAGAGGCCTTGAAGTAAGTGAATGAGCTGAGATTGGCGTAACTACTAAAGAATCAACTTTTGGAGTAATTATTGGGCCCCCAGCTGATAAAGAATAAGCTGTCGATCCAGTTGGCGAGGCAATTATTAGACCATCAGATCTATATTTTCCAACAAAATATGAATCTACATACATCAAGACGCTTAGCATCCTATGAGAATCTCCGTTGTTAATAACGAAGTCATTCAACGCAAAATATTTTATCTCTTCCTTACTATTTTTTATTCGTGATTCAATTACCATGCGTTTTTCCAAAAAAAAATCACCCTCGATAACCTGGTCCAAGCGTGTAGTATAATCCTGGAGAGTAACTTTTGCTAAAAACCCAAGATCTCCTAAGTGAATTCCTAAAATTGGTGTAAGTCGATTCCCAACTGCTCTAGCACAAGAAAGAAAAGTTCCATCTCCACCTAACACTAACATTAAATCTAAATTTTTTATTTTACTTTTGGAACTAATTGTATCAAATGTGTAATTAGAACCAAGTTTGTTATTTACAATTTTTTCTGTTAAATAAACTTGTAGTTTTTTATGACTCGCCCATTTAATAATTTGGGGCAAAACCTCCCAAAAGCTTTTTTTATCGGTGTTCCCCCAAATCCCAATTTTTTTTATTTGATTCATTATTTCTCTTTAGTACTGAAAGACCCATCATGATTCTTAGTTAATTCCATCACCTTTTGCTCTGCATTTTCTAGCTCTTCCCTGCACTCATCTATGAGTTTTATTCCCTCTTCAAATGAAACAAGACTTTCTTCAAGTGTAATGCTTCCAGACTCCATTTTCTTAATTATTGTTTCCAACTTTAATAAAGATTTTTCTATTGATTTTTTATTTTTATTCATAATTAAAATTAACCCAACTATCGATTATGGATCTTGGAAACCTTTTCTGCTTCCATACTTCCATCACCTGTTTTCAAATAAAACTTATCACCAATTTTCAATTGGCCTTGAGAAAAAATAATTCTCCCGTTTTTATCTGTGGCTATACTGTACCCTCTTTTTAATACATAATTTGGGCTTAGTCCATATAATTGTTTTTCAAAATAATTTAACCTGTTTACCAAATTTGCTAAAAATACACTGTTTAAATTTATAAATCGATTTCTATGATCTTGAATTTGTTTGATCTGATTTTCTATTTTTTTCTGAGGTTTTTGAGACATTATTATAGTGTGGAAGTAATCTAATTTTTGACCTAAGTATTCTATTTTTGACAAAAATTTGTTATTTAACATATCAAAATAATTTATAAAAGTATTAATTAGTGTAGAGGATTTATCTGTAATCATCTCTGCTGCAGCTGAAGGCGTAGGGGCTCTAAGATCAGCTACCATATCGGAAATTGTAAAATCAGTTTCATGACCAACTGCTGAAATAATAGGAATAGGACAATTAAAAATAGCTCTTGCTACAGTTTCTTCATTAAATGCCCATAAATCCTCTATTGATCCTCCTCCTCGTCCCAATATAATCAAATCAACTTTGCCAAATTCAATAAATTCTTTAATGCTTTTAGCTATGTCCTTAACTGCTTTACTACCCTGAACAGAACTAGATCGAAAATAAATTTTAATATGGGGCGATCGTCTTTTCATTACCTTTATTATATCTTGTAATGCTGCTCCCGAACCTGATGTTATAATCCCTATTTCCATAGGGAAATGAGGTAATTTTTTCTTTATTTCTGGTTCAAATAACCCTTCTTTATTTAGTTTTTGTTTTAATAATTCAAATTTTTTGTATAAGTCACCTACTCCAAGCTCCTCCATTAAACTGCATACTATCTGTATCTGACCACGTTTCTCAAAAACTGAAACAGAGCCAAATATTTTAACCATACTACCGCTTTTTGGATTAAAGTTTAAAAATTGATTAGAAGTCTTAAACATTACTGCCCTTATTTCTGACTTTTCATCTTTAATAGAAAAATACATATGGCCTGATGATTCATGATAATGAAAATCTGAGACTTCGCCAGCAATCCAAAAATTAGAATAACTAGTCTGAATGGTCGCATTTATGCTGTCATTCAATTCAGATACAGTAAAGTATTTTTCTATCACTAAATTCAACTGATAAAGAAAATTATCGCCTAAAGTAAATTTATATTAAGGCGAGCATAATAGATATACTGATTATTTATTTTTCTTTTTATGTCGATTGGCACGCAGGCGCTTCTTACGTTTATGCGTGTTCATTTTTCTTTTTTTCCGTTTACTACCGCAGGGCATAAAATCCTCTTTATCTATTTATCAATTCATTAACGCGCGAACGCATCAACTTACTAGGTTTAAAGGTAGGGACATATCTTTCTGGTAAATAAATTGGGTCACCAGTTCCAGGGTTTCTAGCTTTTTTTGGCATCCTGTGCTTAATACCAAAGGTACCGAAACCCCTTAATTCTACTTTTTTATTATCTGCCAGAGACTCAATTATAGTTGACATAATTCCATTCATAATTGTTTCTGTTTCAACCTTTGTTAATCCTGTTGCATTCGAAACAGTATCAACTATTTCTTGTTTAGTCATAATTACCTCCCATATGATACCTACTTAATTTACTATCCTTCTTTAACCCAAATAGTCAGTTTTTGCCCCGGATATATTATATTGGAACTTCTTTTCATATTATTCCAATTTCTTATCTTTCTTGACATAGTTCCATAATCTTCCGCGATTTGCCCTAGAGTATCTCCTCTCTTAACCCTGTAGGTGATTTTATAGTGACCTTCTGGACCCCATGTTTTATTTTTTTTTCTTTTGCTCTTTTTAACATCATAACCATCTTTGACCCAGATCGTTAAATTCTGGCCTTGATGAATTAAATGAGTCCCATATTTCATATTGTTCCACCTTCTAATCTTACTTGCATAAGTCCCATGATCCTCAGCTATTTGACCCAAAGTATTACCACGTTTTACCTTATAAACTATTTTATAATGTCCGGGTGGTCCACCATTTGCTCCAGAGCCCCAAGTTCTTCCTCCTCTAACAGGTATTTTTATTTTTTGTCCTAATGAAATCTTATGTCTATTTCTTATTTTATTGACACCTGCAATATCATGAATTGACACACTATATTTTTTTGAAATTGTCCATAAACTTTCACCATATTTAACTCTATGCATAACAAATTGAGGCGCAAATCGTTCTTCATTAGGAATAGAATTCCAAGCAATTAAAAATTGATCTTTAACATCTTTTGGGAGTTTTAACCTATAGGGTGCATCTGCTGGTGTTGCTGACTGTCTTAATTCGGGATTGTAGTTTCTCAAAGTTTTTGAATCTATTCCAGCGACACGTGCTAATACAGATAGATCTGCACTATTTTCTAAAACAACCTCATCATAATCAAATCGTTTTACTTTTGGAACCTTGAAACCAAAAGATTCTGGGTCTTTTACTATAATAGCTGCAGAAAGATAATATGGAATGTAATTTCTTGTCTCCCTTGGAAGAGAATGAAGCTGCCAAAAATCATAGGTTTGATGTATTCTTGAAGCCCTTAAAACTCTGCCTTTACCACTATTATATGCAGCTAAAGATAAATACCAATTATCAAATACTTCATTCAAGTCTTTCAAATAAGCGCATGCTGCATGAGTAGCCTTAACAGGATCTCTTCTCTCATCAATATACCAATCTCTTTTTAAACCATAACTTTTTCCGGTTGAATAAATAAATTGCCACATACCTGATGCATTTGCTCTGCTATATGCTTTAGGGTTTAAACCCGATTCAATCATCGCTAAAACAAATATTTCTTCCGGCAACTCATGCTCAGCTAAAATAGGCAGTATAAGATTTTTGTATTTTTCATATCGCTCGAGCCAAATTGTAAATTGTTTACGACCTTTATTCTGAAAATAGTTTATAAACTGATCAACCTGCTTGTTTCTTACCAATGGGATATGCCCATCTCTATCATCAACAACAGTATATTTTGTATCACCCATTTCAATTTCTATTGGCTCAATTGTTTCGGTTACATCAAGTCGAACCCTTTCTGCTGTAACAGGAGCATCCCCACTTGAAATCGTGGTCAAATTATGGTTATAAATATTAACAAAGGATCTCTCAAACCTTTCAAACTCTTCTTGATCTTCTAAATTTTTCTCACCTATTTGATCTGCTTCCATTAATAAATCATATATTCTACTTAAGGTAAAAATGACCTCTAGAGTATCATTATGAAAATCTGCTATAATTACATCAGAAAGTAATAATTTTACATCATGAAGAATTTCTGGGAATCGATTTCTGGAATCATCAAGCTCTATTTTCCTTTGAGATTCAGATGATTGGGAATCTACAGCTTTTGGCGCACCAGTTTCTGAAAAAACTAAAGCACTAGAATGTAGTACTGCAAAAACTGCAATTAATAATGTTTTAAAGTATTTACTCAAAAATGTATGTGGAATTTGAGTTCTAAAGTTATAATAATTGGCTATGTTCAATCAAGAATTTCTCCATCAATTTTTTTTATTAATTTTGTGGTGCTAAAACCAGGAGTCAAATCAATTGTTTTTACCTGACCTCCATTACTAATAACAAAATCGGCACCTACAATTTTATTAACGTCATAATCGGCACCCTTAACTAGGAAATCTGGTTTAATTAATTTTATAAGATCAATAGGTGTCTCCTGATCAAAAACTATTATCGCAGTGATTAAAGAGGTTTTAATCAATGAATTAACTCTACTATTTTGATCTTGCCGAGGTCTTTCTGGGCCTTTGATTCCTTTGACACTTTTATCAGAGTTCAAACCAACGACAAGATAATCTCCCAATCCCTTAGCTGATTTCAATAAATCTAAATGCCCCTTATGCAATAAATCAAAACAACCATTAGTGAAAACAATAGTCTTTCTATTTATTTTCCATATTGGAATCTGCTCTTTCAAAGATTCTAAACTAAGTATCATATAATTCAACTATTTTTTTTCTAATAAAATGTGGGAATTCTTTTCTAACCTTAGATTTACGTCCCTCAACTTTAATTGGCTTACCAATTTTGACACTTATATTTTTTCTCTGAACAAAAAAAGATCCTTTTTTATGTAATTTATGGGAATTGATAATTGCAATAGGAACCACAGGAACTTCTGATTCTATGGCGATTATTAAACCAGCTCTTTTGAATGGTTTAATAGTTCCATCTTTTGATCTGCTACCTTCAGGAAATAGCATAATCGATTTGTCGCCTTCAAGCAATTGCTGTTTAGCATTTCTCATTGATAGTATAGCTTTTTCATGATTGCTTCTATCTACGAAAATATGACCACCTGCAGTCATTACAAGGCCCAATAACGGAATTTTTTTCACCTCAATCTTAGCAATTGGAACCA
>CAYFIF010000082.1:0-7923 GCA_964343085.1 uncultured bacterium
AGATACGGATAGAGAAATGGTGTATATAGGCGGAGGTGCTGGGATGGCCCCTATGAGATCTCATTTGTTTCATCTATTTCATACCTTGAAAACGGGTAGGAAAGTTTCTTTTTGGTATGGAGCTCGTTCAGTTAGAGAAATGTTTTATGATGAGCATTTTAAAACTATAACAAAAAGCTTCCCTAATTTTAGTTATAAGGTAGCACTTTCAGAACCGATGAAAGAGGACAATTGGACTGGTTCAACAGGTTTTATTCATCAAGTTTTGCATGATGAGTACCTAAAAAATCATGATGATCCTACCGAAATAGAGTATTATATGTGTGGCCCCCCGCCTATGATTAATGCATGTGATAATATGCTTGATAGCTTAGGCGTTGATAGGGAAATGATTGCGTATGATAGTTTTGGCTAAATTTATTTTTTTAAAAACAATAACAAAGGCTCAACTTATGTTGGGCCTTTTATTTTTTTTTGTTAGTTGTGATAATAAAAATACTTTTTTTGATTTAAATGGATACACAATGGGAACATCATATTCAATAAAATTTGGCGCTCCCTCAAATGAATTAAATATTGATTTAATTGGTAAGGGTATAGATTCAATTCTCATATCCGTAAATCAAGAAATGTCAACTTGGGATCCAAAAAGCACTATTTCAAAATTTAATAATTGGCATTCTACTGAACCTTTTGAAGTTTCCTCTTTAGTTATAGATGTTATGGTTGCTGCATTAGATGTTTCAAAAAAGACTGAGGGAAAATTTGATGTGACTGTTTATGATCTCATGTCTCTTTGGGGTTTTGGTCCTAATCCAGCTACAGGTTTACCAAAAAAAAATGAATTAGAAAAGGTATTATCTATTATTGGATACGAAAAAATAAAAATCATAGATCGATTTTTAGTAAAAAAAAATGAAAGAATTAAAATTGATTTAAACTCCATAGCCAAAGGCCAATGTGTCGACCTGATTTTTAGTTATTTAAAATTAAAGGGTATCCAAAATTTATTTGTTGAAATCGGAGGTGAAGTTAGATTTTCGGGAAAAAATAAAAATAATCAGGATTGGGTGATAGGAATTGAGGATGTACCCTCTGAAACTTCTAGAGTTAAAACTATTTTAGGGGTTTTATCTTTAGATAATGGTGCCGTTGCAACTTCTGGAAATTATAGAAACATTGTAGATATTGATGGAAATATAATAGGTCACACAATCAATCCTAAAACTGGTTATCCTGTTCAAACTAATCTTTTATCAGTAACCGTTATATCCAATTCTTGTATGCGTGCAGATGCTTGGGCTACAGCCTTAATGACGATGACATATCGTGAGGGTAAACGATTGGTCGAAAATGAAGAAAATTTAAAAGCCGTATGGTTAATAAAGCTTGAGGATGATTCAAAAAGAATAGCTGTAGAAGGTGACCTTCATTTAAAAAACCAAAGATATAGTTTTTTCAAAAATTAAAATCAAGTATTATCGCACTTTTCAGGATTGTTTCCACAGATAGTACAGACGCCTTTTTGGTTCAATCCTCCGCACGATCCAGACAGTGGTTCTCTATTAAAAATTATTCCAATAGACATAGCCATAACAGCTAACATAAACAAAAATATACCTATAATAATATTCATTTATTTTGAAAAATTTAGTGTAAAATCAAGATTGAATTTTGATTTAATGAAGGACTTTATTAACTATAATTCATGATTAAATTAAAGGTTGCACCAACTAAAAGAAATAAGTTTATGAAAAGATACATCTTACTAATTCTTTCCTTGTTTCCGGTTTTTCTTTTTGCCGGGGGAAGCGAATCTGGCCATGCTCTTCATCTAGACGGGAGTATTGAAAACCTAGGAATTATTTGGATAGTTCCATTTATTGGTATATTGTTATCAATTGCCATATTTCCACTGGTATCTCCCGAAATATGGCATCACCATTTTGGCAAAGTTTCATTATTCTGGGCTTTATCCTTTGTGATCCCCTTTTTATTTAAAGAGGGCTTAAGCATTACTATTTACGAAATTTTTCATGTCGCTCTTTTGGAATATATTCCTTTTTTAATCCTATTACTTGCATTATTCACAATTTCAGGAGGTGTTAGGTTGACAGGTTCTCTCGTTGGTACTCCTGTGGTAAATACATTAATTATTTTTGTTGGAACAGTTTTAGCAAGCTGGATGGGTACAACCGGTGCTGCAATGTTATTAATAAGACCCATAATAAGAGCTAATGAGTTTAGAAAAAATAAAACCCACATTATTGTATTTTTCATTTTTTTAGTTGCAAATATTGGAGGTTCGTTAACTCCTCTCGGTGATCCACCACTATTTCTAGGCTTTTTGAAGGGAGTAGATTTTTTTTGGACTACAAAAGCAATGATTACACCAATGATTTTCATGGTCATATCTTTGTTGTTAATTTTTTATTCCTATGATTCTTATTTATTCAAAAAAGAGAATGTCAATTCCGAAAAAGAGTCAGATGAAATTCCGCTTGGTTTGGAAGGTTCTTTTAACCTTTATCTACTTTTCGGTGTTATTTGTGCTGTTTTGTTAAGCGGTTTTTGGAAGCCCAATGTCTCTTTTAATGTTTATCATGTAGATGTAGAACTTCAAAATATAATTAGAGACTTAATATTATTGGGTCTTACATATTTTAGTTGGACTATGACTTCAAAAAAAATACGAGACGATAATGAATTTACCTGGTTTCCAATTGAAGAGGTTTCAAAATTGTTTGCTGCAATATTTATAACTATTATTCCTGCAATTGCTATTTTGAAGGCGGGTACAGAAGGAGCTTTAGCACCTGTTGTAGTTTCTGTTACAAGTGAAGCAGGACCAGTTAATATTATGTATTTTTGGCTTACGGGTATATTATCAAGTTTTTTAGATAATGCGCCTACTTATCTTGTTTTTTTTAATACAGCAGGTGGAGATGCTAGTATTCTAATGACTGAAAAATACACAACTCTATTGGCCATATCGATGGGAGCGGTTTTTATGGGCGCTAATACCTATATAGGTAATGCGCCTAACTTTATGGTTAAATCTATTTCAGAATCATCTGGAATTAAAATGCCCAGTTTTTTTGGATATTTTTTTAAATGGGCCGTTCCTATCCTGATGCCTTTATTTCTAATTATTTCACTTATATACTTCTACTTCTAAATGCGTTTATCCAATATAGTAACCCGGAAAGGAGATTCTGGACAAACAAGTATTGGTTCTGGTGAAACAGTTTCAAAAGATCATCCAAGAGTACAAGCTATGGGGGCAATTGATCATTTAAACTCTACTATTGGTTGGTCAATAGTAGAGGCTGATAATTTATTAATTAAAGATCTTGAATGTGTCCAAAATGATTTATTTGATTTGGGTGCTGAATTGGCTGTACCAAATCTTGAAAATAAAAAATTAAAAAAAAATAGATTAGAATGGCTAGAAAAAAAAATAGAGAATATTAATAATAAACTAAAACCGCTATCTGAATTTGTTTTACCAGGTGGGTCAGAACTCTCATCAAGAATTCATTTAGCACGATCTGAATGCAGGAATGCGGAAAGAAGGTTGGTCTCTATTCATAAAAAGTCAAACAATCTTCACATACCTTATTTAAACCGATTATCTGATTATTTGTTTGTTTTAGCTAGGTTTGCTAATTCAAAAAAAGGACAAAAAGAAAATATGTGGAATAACTCAGTTTCAAATGAACTATAATAACGTACCCATTGATTGGGAAAATGTTGATAGACTAATTTCTAAATCAAATAGGATTGCCTTAACCACTCATGAAAACCCTGATGGTGATGGGTTGGGATCTGAGGCAGGTCTATACCATCACCTCATTGAGCTTAAAAAAGATGTTCGTATTATTAATTACTCCCCTCTTCCAATAGATTATCAGTTTCTAAATGAAACAAAAATTTTTGAGCAGTATAATAATAAAATTCATGATGATTGGTTATTAAATGTTGACCTTGTTATTATATTTGATGTTGGGGATTTTAAAAGAACAAGAGATTTGCAAAAATTTATATTGAAGCATAATCTTGTAACCTTAAATATTGATCATCATCCCCATCCAGAGTCTAGTCCATTTAATCATAATGTTGTTGATCTAAGCGCAGCAGCAACAGGTTGCATGATTTTTGATTATCTCATTAGTGTGAGACAAAATCCACTAAACAAAAGTATTTGTGATGGTATATATACTGCTGTAATGACTGATACCGGGTGTTTTAGGTACAGTAACACAGATGAAAAATGCCATAATATAGCGATTGAGAGTTTGAAAGTTGGAGTGAAAACTCATCGAATTTATCAAAATGTATATGAAAATAGTTCGCAGGGTAGAATGAATCTATTAGGATTGATTTTATCTAAAATTCACTATGAATTTAACGGGATTTTTGCTTGGTTTGAAATTACTGAAAAAATGATGCAACAGGCTGGAGCTAAAGCTCAAGACGTAGAAGGTTTTTCTGATATTGCACGTACTATAAAAGGTGTAGAAATAGCCATGATGATTATGGAAACGGGTAATGATTCTTGTAGAATTAATTTTAGATCAAAAGGTAAATTCACGGTAAATGATTTAGCAAAATATTTAGGTGGTGGAGGCCATGCATATGCAGCAGGTGCAAAGGTTAATAAAAACATTTTGAGTTTTAAGAAAGATTTTCTTGATGGCATTAGAGAATCAATAAAAAAAAAGGTAGCTAATTGATTTGAAAATATTTTTAGCAAAGGATTCAGGTTATTGTTTTGGTGTAAGAGATGCAGTAAATATGGCTTACGAAACTGCTGATAAAGATGGTGAGGTCTATATGCTTGGAACAATTGTTCACAATGAAAAAGTTATTGAAGATTTAGATGCAGTGGGTACAAAAGTGGTTGATTCTTTGGATGATATTCCTGCGGGTTCATCGGTGCTTTTTAGAGCGCATGGAACTTCTCCATCAATTTGGAAAAATGCAAAACGAAAAAAATTAAATATAGTGGATGCTACTTGTCCTTTAGTTACTGAGATCCACCAAGATATTAAAGAATTAGCTAAAGAAGGTCGAAGATGTATAATTATTGGAGATCATGGTCATGATGAGGTTATAGGTATAGCTTCGCAAATAAAAAATCCTATAATCATTGCTAACAAAACTGAAGCAATGGAATTAAAAAAAATAAAAAAAGCTGGTGTTGTAAGCCAATCAACTCAGATGATTGAAAATGTTAGAGATATTTTAGATGTTCTTGTAGACAAAGTTTATGATCTGCGTTTTGTAAACACTATTTGTTTTCCTACTAGGCGTAATCATGAACAAATCAAAGACTTGGCCATTAACTGTGATATAATGATAATTATTGGTTCTTTCACTAGTGCAAATTCTAAAAGACTAACGCAGCTTTCAAAAGAGAGAAATAAAAGATCATATCAAGTTACTTCTGCAGGAGATTTAAAGGATAAATGGTTTCAAGGTTGTACTACTGTTGGAATCTCAGCAGGTGCTTCTACACCGGATGAGATAATTAATGATGTTATTAAAGAAATAAAAATAATTAGTAATTCTACTGAGGAGGAAGTGGTCTATGACAAAAGGTTCGTTTGACATTAAACTTGGTCTATCGGAAATGCTTAAGGGTGGTGTAATTATGGATGTTACCTCTCCTGATCAAGCTAAGATCGCTGAAGATTCAGGAGCGTGTGCTGTAATGGCTTTGGAAAGGATTCCTTCAGATATAAGAAAAGATGGAGGGATTTCAAGGATGAGTGATCCTGAAATGATTAAAGGAATACAAGAGATTGTTTCAATCCCGGTTATGGCTAAGTGTAGAATAGGCCATTTTGCGGAGGCTCAGGTGTTAGAGACACTAGAAATAGATTTTATTGATGAAAGCGAAGTTTTAACTCCTGCCGATGAGCATAATCACATTTGGAAGCACGATTTTAAAATCCCTTTCGTATGTGGAGCAAGAGATCTAGGAGAAGCCCTCAGACGTATAGCGGAAGGAGCTGCTTTAATTAGGACCAAAGGAGAAGCTGGTAGTGGGAATATTGTTGAAGCTGTTCGACATATGAGAACAATCGTATCTCAAATAAAAAGATTAAAGACATTGGATGCGGACCAACTTGTTGCGGAATCAAAAAATTTAGCTGCTCCATTCGAACTAGTACAGAATGTTGCAAAAAATGGAAAGCTTCCTGTACCTAATTTTGCCGCGGGAGGTATTGCTACCCCTGCAGATGCATCTTTAATGATGCAGCTAGGAGCTGAAACGGTTTTCGTGGGATCTGGGATATTTAAAAGTGATGATCCTGAAGCAAGAGCGAAAGCAATTGTAGAGGCTACTACCTACTACAACGATCCTAAAAAGGTTGCCTCTGCAAGTGAAGGTTTAAAGAAGGCAATGAAAGGATTAGATATGTCTGAGATTCCAGATGAAGAAAGACTCCAAGAAAGGGGCTGGTAATTAAAGTTGGAGTTTTAGAACTTCAGGGCGACTTTGAATTACATCACAAAACTCTTAAAAGTATAGGGGTGTCAAGTCTTGCAGTGAAAAGTAAATACGATTTAGAAAATTTAGATGGCTTAATAATTCCTGGCGGAGAATCAACAACTATATCACTTCTAATTGATTCTTTTGATCTAAGAAATGCACTTATTAAATTTGGGGAAACCAAGCCGATCATGGGAACTTGTGCAGGTTTAATTATGATGGCAAAAAAAGTAAATGATAATCGCGTGAAGCCTTTAGGATTTATAGATGTTGAAGTTGATAGGAATGCATATGGCAGACAAATTGAATCAAGAAAGGTTGAAATAGATTACAAATTGAATTTTAACACTTGTTTAACTCTTCCAACAACACTAATTCGTGCGCCCAAAATAACTTTTGTAGATAATTCAGTTAGTATCATAGGAAAATATAATAATTCTCCAGTTGCGATTATTCAAAGGCATTTTTTGGGTCTAACATTTCATCCTGAGTTAAATCAAGTTGGCATATTTCATGAAATTTTATTTGACTCTAAAAGTTCAGTTTATTACAAGAATGTTAATTTAATTAATGAAGCTTAAATATTTACCAAAAATTAATTCTCCCTCCGATATCAGAGATTTTTCTATTAATGAACTAGAAGAGCTTTGTGATGAATTAAGATCTTATATTATAAATACAGTAACTGAGGTTGGCGGCCACCTAGCACCAACTCTCGGTGTGATAGAGCTTTCTGTTGCATTACACTATTTATTTGATACGCCTAAAGATAAATTGGTCTGGGATGTTGGACATCAAGGTTATGCCCACAAAATTTTAACTGGTAGATTTAAAGAATTTTCTACGATTAGACAATACAAAGGTATCAGTGGCTTTTTGAAGAGATCAGAAAGTGAGTTTGATGTTTTTGGTGCGGGTCACGCTTCAACATCTATTTCTTCTGCTTTAGGTATTGCCGAAGCAAGATTTCAAAAAAATAATAATTTTAGGGTTGCTGCTATAATTGGTGATGGTTCAATGACTGGTGGATTAGCATTTGAGGGAATCAATAATGCGGGGCATTTAGGAAGACAATTATTAGTAATATTAAATGATAATGAAATGTCTATAAGTCCGAATGTAGGTGCTATTTCGAAATATTTTACAAAAATAATTTCTAATCCACTCTACAATAAGGTTAGGAATATTATTTGGGATAGCACAGGTATAATTCCAATGGGAAAATCAACGGCTAGGGCACTTATTAAAAAATTAGATGAAACTTTAAAAAATCTGATTGTTCCTGGCATGTTATTTCAGGAACTAGGGTTTAGATATTTTGGACCAATTAATGGTCATGATCTCGGTCAAGTGATAGATACCTTAAAAAATATAAAAGATATAGACTCACCAGTTTTATTACATATATTGACAAAAAAAGG
>CAYFIF010000083.1:0-7654 GCA_964343085.1 uncultured bacterium
GAATGAAAAGACAAAGGTTGAAATTATTGGTTGAATAAAAAACCAAACCGGCCCCAGAACTGTTTGTTTATAAAAAGTGGTGAAATCTCTTTTAACAAAAAGCCATAATAAATCTCTGTAATTGTAAATATCTTTTAAATGAAGATCTAAAAAATGACCTTTGGGTTGAATAATTAAATCCCAGCTTTTCTGTTTTTGATTGTTTATAGTAATTTTTTTAAAAAATCAAATAAAAATGAATATATGAAATATTCGATGTTCATTTTTGTGAAAGACAAATTATTGAATATTCCTATTTTGTAAATGCTCTTCTATACAAGCTTTAAGCCCATCTATAATATTTGTATTTGGTTTTTTATCTATAGCTTTTTTCAATTTATCTGAATCGCCTGACCTTCTTTCTACTTCAAAATCATAGCGTGTTCCAGGCATCGGAATAATTTTAATCTGCGAATTGCTATTTGTCATTTTTTTTATCAACACTGCCAATTCATATATAGAAATTTCATTATCCCCGCATAAATTAAAAATTTCACAACCAACAACTTTTTCTGAAAGTAATCTTATGCAAGAAACAACGTCCTTTATATATGTAAAATCTCTAGTCTGCTTACCAGTTCCATAAATTGTTAGAGGTTCATTTAAGGATGCCTGCTTTATAAATCTTGGTATAACCATCCTATTATCTTGCCTTTCGCCAAATACATTAAAAAACCGAATTGAAATAGAATTAAGTTTTTTTTCTAAATAGTTTGCATTCAGATAAATTTCATTAAATCTTTTTGCTATTGAATAACTTGTCCTAGGATCAACTAAAAAGTCTTCTCTTACACTTTTTTCAATTGCTGTTTTTCCATACACCCCACTTGTAGAAGCATAAATAAGTTTCTCAATATTATTTTCAATTGAAGCATTAACAACATTCTGGGTTCCAATTGATTCTACTAACATAGTATCAATATGATTGTTAGCAACCAAGTCTACTCCTAGGAAAGCTGCAAAATGAAAAATATAAGAACACCCCTTTGATTCTTTTTTTATTAGATCATTATCTCTTACATCGCCTTCAATAATTTTTATTGAAGGCCGAATATTTTCGGGAATTTTATTACCATTTAAAAAATTATCAATAATCGCTACTTCATATCCATTCTCCAATAATTCTTCAGCTAAATGACTTCCGATAAAGCCAGCACCGCCTGTGATTAAAATTTTATTCAAAAATTATTATAATGTTTTTTATACATTTTAATTCCATCTTTAATATTTGTGAATTTTTCTTTATATCCAACAGAACGTAATTTTTTGATATCAGCTAAAGTATTAGGCTGATATCTTTTTATTAAATCTTTAGGAAAAGGAACATATTCAATCTCATTTTTTTCAAACAGAATATTTATATAATTAGCAACTTGATTAAATGAATGAGATTTACCAGAGCCAACATTATATATTCCTGAAGGAGTTAAATTTTTTAAAAAAAAGAGAGTTACATTAATTGCATCATCTATATAAATAAAATCTCTTGTTTGACAACCTCTATCGTATCCATGAGAAGAATCAAACAGTTTCAAATTTTCCCCTCTATTAATTTGCTCAAAAAACTGGAAAATTATACTTGCCATTTTCCCTTTGTGCCTTTCACCTGGTCCAAAAACATTGAAATATTTAAGACCAATCCATTTATTTGTGATATTTTTTTTTTTGAGAACCCATTTATCAAATTCATTTTTGCATACTGCATAAGGGTTTAACGGAATTAGATCTGTAATTTTCTCATGCGAATCTGAAAACCCAGAATTTCCATTACCATACGTTGCTGCGCTACTAGCATATATGAATTGTATATTTTTTTCTGCTGATATATTGAATAATTTTTTTGAAAATAGAACAATATTTTCTTTTAAGAATTTCATATTATTCTCTAGCGTGTTACTACAAGCACCTAAATGGATAATAGAATCAATTTTGGAATTTTTATTTGTTTTATACCATTCCCAGAAATTTTCAATTGAAATTAATTCTTTGAAATTCCTTCCTTTTAAATTTTCTAACTTATTTTTGTTATTTATTAAATCTTCAACAATAACAATGTCATCTATATTAGAACAATTAAGAGCTTTTAATAAATTTGAACCTATAAAACCAGCTGCTCCTGTAAGTATTATCATAAGATTTTAATTCTTTTTTTAGAATATTGTGCGCTAACAATAAAGATAAATAACAAAATTAAGCTTTATTATCATTTTTTTCTGAACCATAATAATGATAATACTGATAATAGTAGTAATAGTAGTAAGAACCATAACTGCTTTTCCCTGTCACAGCGTTCATAATTATACCTGACAATGGAGCATTAATATTTCTTAAGTTAGATACTGTATGATGAAATGCTTTTTTATCTGTCTGCCCTACTTTTATAACCAAAACGATTTGGTCAATTTCTTGGGAAATCATAGTTGCATCTGTAACAGCAATTAGAGGAGGCGAATCAAAAAGGACTATATCCCAATCATTTTCTAATGTTTTTACTAATCTAGCCATACGATCAGAACCTAGTAATTCTGAAGGATTAGGTGGTATAATACCCGCTGTAATCAAACTTAAATTTTCGACTCCACTTGATTGAACTAGTTTTTTATAATTATCAATAGAACCAGATAAAAATGCTGTCACGCCGGGTTCTCTTTTTAAATCAAATACCTTGTGAACTACTGGACGGCGTAAATCTGTATCAACAAGTAAAGTCTTTTTACCTAGATTGGCATAAGTTATTGCTAAATTTGCTACAGTGGTCGTCTTACCTTCACCCGGTCCGGCACTTGATACTAAAATAGATTTTGGCTCAGACTTAGTAGAAGAATATAGCATGCTAGTCCTTAAGCCACGGTATGCTTCAGAGACTGGTGATTTTGGATCTTCTCTAGTCATCAAACGACGCTTTAGACCTTTGCTAGAATTACTATTCCCAAACTTCTTTCGAAAATTAAACAAAGGTTTTTTATTCTCATCACCAATTGAAGGAATAATACCTAAAACAGATAGATTAAGTTTATTAATCTCGTCTACAGTCTTTATTGAATTATCCAAAAATTCTAAAGAAAAAGCTAAAGCAACACCGAAGCCAAAACCGAATATAAGGCCCATAATAATAATTCTTTTACTATCTTTTGCAGAGTTTATCGGTTCCTTTGCATAATCAACAATTTGAACTCTTCCAATTTGAGAGGCAACATTTATTTTTGCTTCTTCTAATTTTTGTCGAAGCAAAGCATAACTTTGATTTAATACAGAAATATCTCTCTGCATTTTAGAAAATTTTAATTGCTTAGGTGGTAATTCATTAAGCTTAGTATTTAAGATATTCAATAATTTATCCGCTTCTTTTTTCCTAAGATTCAAACCAATTATTTCAGAATCTAAAGCTATTAATTCTAAAACAATTTCTTGCCTTGATTTAAGCGGATCTTCTGAAGTAATCCCTTGCGCTACCAGTTTGTTAACTTTTTCTATTAATTGTTTTTTTAATGATAGTAATCGATTATTTAATTCAATCACCGCTACATGATTTTTGCCATACTGTACTTCATTTTGAATAATAGACGATTCTAAAGCAGCAATTTCTCCTCTAAGTGAAAGAACCTGTATATTGATATTGTTAAGCAGCTGATCAGTTAAACTCTTTTCTTCAGCTGATAATCGAGATTTGCCGATATTATATTTTTGCTGTTTGATATTTATTTCAGATTCAAAGTTATAAACTTCTGACTCTACATTTGAAATCTGAGAAACTAAATTCAGAGCACTTCCATCTAGATCATACATACGCTCCTTTTTTTTGAATTCAGTAAGTTTTATTTCAGAGTTAATTAAATCATTCTCTTGATCTTTTACTAATTTTTCTAAAAACTTAAGAGAGCTAGCCGCTTGTTCACTACCAAGCATATGTTCAAACTCTTCATATTTTTCTGCTATAGTATTAACAATTAGTTTTGCTTCTGCAGGCCATACAGATGTATATGATATATCAATTATATCAGTTCCTTTTCTTGGTGTTGCTTTTAGATTTTGTATTAATTTTCCAACAAATCTCTCACCAATTTCATCGTTGTATTTCATACTGTATTTAACAGGTTCTTCCATATTAGAATTATAAATTCCGAGTGTGAAAAATTCTTTTAAAAAAGTCCTCACTCTTCGCCCACGCGGATAGAATGGATAAGAACCAAATAAAGCAAGATTATTTTTTTTATTTGGCCAAATTTCTTTTATTGTTGCTTTCACAACTCGCCTAGATTTAATTAGCTGGATCTCATTTATCATTCGATCTCTATCACGGTTTCCAGTCATATCCATAACCATGCCAGCACCAGGTTTATCTTTAACAGCGACTGTAACGACTGCAGTATATTCAGGTTTTTTAACAGACACAAAATAAATAGAGATTAATAACCCAATTAAAGTAAAAAAAATTATTTTTTTTGAATGAATTTTTAATATTAAAAAATAATCTCTTAATGATAATTCTATATTATTATTATCTATACTATAATTATTTGATTGAGTTTGATTCATATCTTCAATTATTATTAGGTCTAAGTTGAATGTATAAATTTATTAGACTCAAGATTGTATTTAATGCACCAACCTGATTTATAAAATAATTTGAAAATTTCTGAGGAATGATTATTGTATCGTTTGGTTTAATTGGTATAAATCCAGATCGATCTCCATTATCAAAAAACTTCTTCAAGTTTAATACATATACTATTTTCCCATTTTTATCTGATACTTCACGATAGACCCTTACCCTTTTTAACATTGCACCTTTTTTTGGTCCTCCAACTATAGATATTAATGATGCTAAATCAATCCCATTATAAACCAAATGACTACCAGGATTATTCACATGCCCCCATACATTAACATTTATCATAATTCTACCATCATTACTAGTAATATATCTTTCACTTGAAATTTGATAATCTTTGATTGAACCATAAATATCAATAGATACATCTTCTTGCGCTAATAAAAAAGATATTAGATAAACAAACGAAAAATATATAAGTCTTTGTTTTTTCACTATTACCTAACCCAATTAAAAAATAGATTTTTGAGGATGCTGGTTTTTCGAGCTTCTTCTTCATATTCCATTTGTATATGTTCCCCTTCAATTAAAGCTTTAGGATTATCAAAAACAAGTTTATGTGCATCTTTTCCAATCCATTTAAATATAGTATTATATGCTTCAGCTAAACAAAAATTTCTTTTTTTATCATTATGTGCATCAGAACCAAGTATTTGTGCCCAACCATTTTTAATTATCCTTTCAGAACATTTTTTTGTACCCTTGCCAAAGGTACCCAATACACTACCAGCATCAATTTGTATAAGGCAACCGAGATTTAACCAATCAAAAACAGTGTTGATTTCATTCTGGACACTCAAATATCTCTCAGGATGAGCAATAATTGGATTTACACCAGCCATTTTCAAATTAAATAATAATTCAGTCTGAAAATCAGGAATTATATGAGGTTGAAATTCAATTAACATAAATTTTTTCACTGAAAAGACAGCAAGAGGATCATCTATTAATGATTCTATAGTTGGGTTGAAAAATACTTCAGATGCTAAATGAAGTTTAATAGAAATTTGATTTTTATCTAATTCATTTTGAAGTTTTTTTATTTCACCATGTATAAAACTATAGTTAAGGTTTCTATATTCAACTTTAGGGTGTTTATAGTGAACTGTATTTACCACGTCTGTAATTCCTTGCTCCGAAGCAAATCGCAGCATATTTAAAGACATTTCAAGCGATTTGGATCCATCATCTATATTTGGGAGAACATGGTTATGAAAATCTATCATATTTTATATTTATAAGTATAAAAAAATGGAATAGTAAAAGTTGATGTAAACTTAATTAAAAATATAATTCTAATAAAAAATAATTTTTGTGTAAATATAGCTCCGCCTCGTAAGTCACATGTGACAAATGAGGAAAAAAGATTTTATATTTGGAATTCTTATTATTAAGAGTAGCGTTTTAGAGCACTATTCATTATTAATTCAACAGTCTTAGAAGCTTTTAAACAAACTATTTTTATTGAATTATCAATCTCTTTACATAAAAATACCAATTCATCAGCAAAAGAGGGACCGATTATTTCAATACCTGAAAAATCAAATACTATTTTTTGATGATGATTTAAATTATTCATCAGCATTTTTGCCTGATCTCGACTACAAAGCATTTCATTATTAATTCTTGCCAAATTAATAGGAATATGAACCTTATTTGTAAATTTTGAAAACATTTCCTGAAAAATGATTTTAATCTCTTTTTTGCTTTTGGTATCAATTTTTAGTTGAATTTTTGTGCCTTTAGCTTGTTTTGATTCCTTTAGAGACCAATGATTTAACTGGCTATTATATTCTAAAGAAATTTCACTGGAATCAATAATTGTTGAATCAAACAACATCATTAATGATTTTATATCATTTCCTGATGACCTTTTATTGGTTGATTCTACAGGACCTTTCGCAAGTTCTATAGCTGAAATTTTTTTTGTCTCTAATCCAAACTGATTTTGAATATGTTTAAAAATTCCGAGTCCATTGTCATTTGCAATAATATGGGTTTCATCATAGGTACTAAATATTTTAATGGACATAAATGTTGCTTTTGAGTGGTCCTTAATATTGTTAACCAATACTGATAGAGCATAATGACAAATTTCATTTATGTTTTTTGGTAAAATATGTGTGTGAGGTGAAAAATTTTCTAAAATTTTTACAGAAGATAAACCTTTATTAATATTCAAATCTTTTGTGAAATTAAGTTGAGGCTTAAGTTTATAATAGCGATCTCTTGTTTTACCATGAGCTATAATTTTATCATCATTAACTAAATTATTAACATGTTTTAATACAGCTTGTCTTGAAACACCAAATTTCGCTATAGCGGCTTTAACTATATCATGCTGGTGGCTAGATATATTATTTAAAATAAAATCTTGAATATTTTCTCTAGAGTTTTTTTTAATAGTAACGGAGGACATATATCAACTTATTTTAGTAAAATTATAAACCAAAAATTTTTTATTATCAACCAATTAGATTAAAATTTTAAAAAATTTTAGTTTATATTTTGATATAAACAAATAAGGGAAGTTGATTTGAATACGATAGAGCAATCGTGGTATGTTGTTTACACTAAACCTAAACACGAAAAAACTGTAGAAAAAAACTTATCCGAACAAAGCTTTGAAACTTTTTTACCTCTAATTAAAAAACACAAAAAATGGAGTGACAGAAAAAAATGGGTCACCTTCCCTCTTTTTAAATCTTATGTATTCGTACACTCGATATCATCCAAAATACAAGAAGTCTTAGCCACTAAGGGTATCGTTAAGTTAGTTAAGTTTAATAAAAGCCCTGCAATCATAAAGGAAAATGAAATAAATAACATTAAATTAATGCTAAATGGGAATTACGACCTTCAAAATACAGACTATTTTCGAAAAGGGAATAAAGCCCAAGTCATAGAAGGACCTTTGAAGGGATTAAAGGGAGAAGTATATCGTATAGAAAATAATGATAGACTCTTGATTAGAGTTGATGCAATCCAACATTCAATCTCAAT
>CAYFIF010000084.1:0-7446 GCA_964343085.1 uncultured bacterium
ATATTCTGAAGCGTTCTTTTCTCTGTTTTTACAGTTTTTAAAAAAGAAGATTTTGTCCTCATATCACTGTTTTCCCATGGACTTATTCTAGGGATAATTCTAGGAACGTTTTTTTTATAAATAGAATATTCTTCTGGAAATAATTTTTCAAGAGTTTCTTCTTCTAAGGAGATAATCATGGAATATTGGATAATGAAAAAAAGCAGTACAATAAGCAGAGTTAAAAGAATATTTTCACCACCTGCGATTATAACAACGCCTGAGTAAATTAACATGTTGCCTATATAAAGAGGGTTTCGTGTGTATGCATAAGGGCCTGAAGAACATATTGACGGTGCACCAACAGATCTTGTTCTGGTTATCCCACCTGCGTAACTAACCGAAATTATACGGATTGTTTCACCTAGCAATAACACTATGATCCCAATCAAGAAAGTTTTTAGTTCTGGATTTGAATTATATAAAACTAGCAATACGATTGGTATAGGAGTAAAGCTTCTATATGAGAAGAATTTTTTTTTAATGGACATTATTTTAAATCTCTCATGATCAGATCCTGAATTTGAATTGCGATTTTTAGTGCATTTTTGCCATCTTCCCCGGATACAATAGGTTCTTCTTTCCCCTTAATGCTATTAATAAAGTTTAACAATTCTAGTCTTAGTGCATCTTTTTGATTAATTAAAGGTTTTTCATAAGATATGATTTTTTTTTCATTGCTGCGTTCAAATAATTCATTACTAGATGATTCCAAGCTTTTTTTATCATAGTCTTTTATTTGATAAACTTCAGTCAGCCCCATTAAGAGGTCAAGTGTTGAATAGAGTTTTTTCTGAAAAATTTTTACTTTTCTAACTTTATTTTTTGCTATTCGACTAGAGGTCATGGTTGCGACTGCACCATTTTTAAAACGGATGCGTGCATTTGCTATATCAATGGAATTTGTTATTATTGAAAGTCCATTTGCTCTTATTGATTTTACTGGAGATTTGATAATTGATAAAATTATATCAATATCATGAATCATTAAATCTAGTACAACGGGGATATCCGAGCCTCGTGTTTGATATGGCGCCAACCTTTGGATTTCAATATACCGAGGCTCTATTAAATAAGGTTTTAATGCATTTAAAGCAGGATTAAGTCTTTCTATATGTCCAACTTGTAAAACCACATTATTTTTTTTTGCTGAAATAATTAAATCGTTTGCTTCAGATATAGATTGTGTCATGGGTTTTTCAACAAAAACATGTTTTCCTGATTTCATGCATTCTAAAGCAATTATTGCATGACTTTCTGTAGGTGTTACGATAGAAATTGCATCTACTTTATTTTTCAGATCTTTTAATGTTGGGAAATATAAAGTTTTGTTGTTTTTTGCAATTTTTTGGCCTCTATTTTGGTTGGTATCAAAAACTCCGACCAAGATTGCTTCATTCATGTTAGCAAAGTGCTTTACGTGGTGTTCTCCAAGATGGCCTGTCCCAACAACACCTACTCTTACAGATTTATCAATCATTATAGTCTCGGAAATTACGATATAGGAATAAACAGATAAACTAACTTAATTTTATTAAATAACTAGTTGAATAACCTTTGATTGTACCATTATAATAATTGGATTAAAATGGAGATTGATTGTGGGAAGTTATATAAATATCATGGTTAAACCCAAAACTACATTTTAACTATTCAAATTTTAGCGAAATGATTATTTATTAAAATCTTGCATTTGTGCTTTTATTTCTGGCAATTTTGGGTGTAATTCGAATTAAGTATAAGGGTTTGATATGGCTAACGACATTAAATCCGGTTTGGGGTACATCATTCCTTCTGCCGGTGTCGTCGGGTTTTTTATATCGCTTGTTGTGGGTGAACCGGTGATGAGTATTATTATTGCAATTGCTGGAATTCTTGTTTGGTTTATGTATATGTTAGTAATGGAGTCAAGACCACCTGAACCATCGCAATTGGGGAATTTGATTATTTTCTTTGGTGTATTGCTTTCGTTGGGAGTTTTTCTTTCGTTTGGCGTTACACAACATTTACATGGGGGATATGATTTCCGTGTTGAGGGTTCTTTGATATCATTGGTTATTTTGTTTTTTTCTATTCTTACTGGTATACTATTCAGAAATCAAATAATTGGATCTAAGACAAATTATCAAAAATCTTCTTCAGGATTAACTGAATCAGATCGAGAGTGGGTAAAAAAAGCTTTAGAAAAAACAGAAAATCCAAACAAAAGAGAATCTGATCCAAAGGTAATTGTTGTTAAACAGGAAGCCCCTGCACCTGCTCAAAATACAATTAAAGAAAAAAATCAGGAAGCTCCTTCTTTACACAATCCATATGATATGATGCAGAATCCTTATTATGCATATCCTCCCCAAGATTATTATTATGGAGATGAATATGAAGATGATTGGGAAGACGAGTATGAAGATGAATAATACTAGATAGTCGTCTTATATGTTTTTTATACATTAAATCTAAAATAAATACAATCACCATCTTGAACCAAATAATCTTTACCTTCAAGATTTATTAAACCAGCTTCTTTCAATGCTTTTTCTGATTTAAGCCTAATAAGGTCAGAGCTATGGTATATTTCGGCTTTTATAAAACCACGCTGAAAATCAGTGTGGATAGCACCCGCTGCTTCAAGAGCTGTTGAGTTTTTTGGTATGGCCCAGCATCGGACTTCATTTGGTCCGCAAGTATAAAAGCTACTCAAACCAAGAAGTTTATATGTCTCCCTAATTAACTTGAATAACCCAGGCTCTTTTAAGTTATACTCTTCTAAAAAAAATTGTTTTTCATTGGAAGTTAAAAAAGATATTTCTTGTTCTATTTTACCACATAAGGGGATGACCTGTTCATTATTTTTTTTTGCAAGGTTATTCAAAGCGTTTAATGATTTATTATTTGATCCTTTAATTAGAGATGTTTCATCCAAATTTGCGATATAAATCATTGGTTTTAATGTCAATAAATTTAAGGGTTGAATTGCTTTTTTTTCATTATGTGAAAATGAGAATGATTTGACTGCCAATCCACTATTGCAGTGATCAGATAGTCGTTTTAAAAGGGAGTATTCTTTTTTTGCTTCATCCTGATTTGATTTTGCATATTTTCCAGCTTTTAATATTTTTTTATCTATTGTTTCTATATCTGATAAGAGCAACTCTGTTTCAATAATAGAGATATCCTCAACAGGATTAATTCTTCCTTCTACATGTACAATTTTATTATCGTCAAAGCATCTTACAACATGGAGAATTGTATCAACCTCACGAATATGAGATAAAAATTTATTGCCTAGTCCTTCACCTCTACTCGCACCTTTTACTAGTCCAGCTATATCAGTAAAAACGACTGTTGGAGGCGTAATTTTTTTTGGTTTTATTATATTTGCTATTTTATTTAATCGAATATCAGGAACAGCTACAATTCCTAGGTGTGGGTCGATAGTGCAAAATGGATAATTTTCAGCAGAAATATTGGCCGAGGTTAAAGCATTAAATATTGTTGATTTGCCAACATTTGGCAAGCCAACAATTCCGCATTTTAAAGCCATCCTATTATTTTAAAATGTATCTGTGGTGGGGTCGCCACCAAAATCGTAAATTAAATTATCAAATAGGCCTACTTGAAGTCCATCGGCAAAATATATTTGCTTATCTTCAATAAATAAGCCTCCATTGGCCCAAATCATTGGTACCGGTTTTGTAATTATTTTTTTCACATCAATTTTGTATATAATAGTATCGTGGTATGGCCTTACTTGACCTTTAAATTTGACATTCCCGACTCCTAATGCTCTTCCTTTTCCTGTACACCCAAACCAAGTCAGAAAAAACCCAGTTAATTGCCAAAGACCATCTAATCCTAAGCACCCTGGCATCACAGGGTCTTCAATAAAATGAGAATGGAAAAACCAATTTTCTTCATCAATATCTTTTTCGGCAATGATAATGCCTTTATCAAATTTTCCTCCTTTTGAAAAGATTTTGGTTATCCTGTCTATCATTAGCATAGGGTCAGTAGGAACGCGACTGTGTTTTTTTGTAAACAGCTCTCCCGAAGCGCATTGTAAAAGTTCTTTTTTTGTGAATGAATTTTTTTGTGACATAAATTTTTTATTATTTGTTAAAAATAAAAATAAAAAGAAAAAATAAGACAATTACAATTGCAGATTTTTTCAATGTATAACATTAATCATAAAACGACTAAATTTATCATAATTTTATTAGGAGAATTTATGTCAAAATGGGTATTAATACTTGGAGCTTCAACAGGACATGGTGGAGCGACTGCGAAACGACTGGCTATGGATGGTTATGGGATAATCGGTTTCCATTTTGATAGAGGAGAAGCAAAAAAAGAAGCTGAAAAAACGATTAAGGAGGTAAATGATATAAGTGGGGGTAGGTCTTTATATTTTAATACCAATGCAGCATCAATCGAAACTATTGAGAAATATATTACAGAAATAAAAAAAATTACCTCTGGAAAACCTCTTAAACTTTTGCTTCATTCTATTGCTTTTGGTACAACGACTAATTTTTTTGGACCTAAGCCTGTAACTCAGCGTCAAATGGATATGACAATTCATGTAATGGGGAATTCACTATTATATTGGACCCAAAGTCTGTTTAATAACGATTTATTAGGTACTGGTTCTCGTGTAATGGGATTGACGAGTGAGGGTAATTATCTAGCGATGGATGGGTATGGGCCCGTTAGTGTTGCAAAAGTTGCAATGGAAGCGATAATTCGGCAAATTGGGTGGGAATTAGGTCATAAGGGGATTACCGCAAATACAATTCAAGCCGGGATAACACCTACAAGGGCTCTTACAAAAATAACTAAAGATTGGGAGAATTGGGTTAAGAAAACAAAAAAACGTAACCCAATGCAAAGGACAACAACTCCAGAAGATATTGCGTCTACTATTTCAATGCTTTTGAAACCAGAGGCTGATTTTATTAATTGTTCTATAATTTATTGTGATGGTGGAGAACATAGATCGGGGACATTTTAAGCTTTCTATACTTAATAGGTCCTATTAATTGATTTTTAGAGCAATTTTTTGTTCAATTAATTTAACAAGGTCATGACTATCTTTGTTTGGATGGTATTGAAAACTTTGTTTTGCTTCGCTTAGAGCATATTCCCACCACTCATTTTTTGTATAACAGATTGCAAGTTTAAAATGAGCTCTCCCTAAAACCTCATATCCTTCTCTGGCTAGTTGGGCTTGGTCCTCTTTGTAGATAAGGGTAGTCTTTTTATATTCTAGAATTGCCCTATCAATATTCCCATTTTCTAGCCAAAAATCGCCCCTTTTCATATGCAAAGCTGGATCCTCTTTGGCGCATGATAAGATAGAGATAAATGCTAGTAAAGCTATTAATAGAGGCTTTTGTTTTTTTATATTTATCATTTTCTAGTTTCAATTTTCAGGATTCATCAAAGTAAAATCAAGAAGAAAATCTATTAATTACTATAAAAATTCTGATATCGAGTGACATAGTAAATTTAGTTCTAATTTTTTTTTTAGGTAATAATTAGTATTCATGTCATGCTTTAGCGTTTAATTTAGTTATGGATCCTGAATCAATTCCCAGACTCGAGGTTGCATCTTGCCACATTTTCTTGGGTGGAGTTCCAAAAATAAAATCAGGACTTGCATTTTGTATTAGCCAATCACCTTTTTTAATTTCTTGTTCTAGTTGGCCTGCAGACCAACCGGCATGACCTAATAATAATTTGTATTTAAAAATATTTTTTTCGTTAATCAAATCATTTGCATTTTTATAATCAGTAATGGATATCTCTTCAGATATTTTAATTGAGTTTTTTCTTTGTGTATGTGATCTATGTAAAACTAAACCTTTATTTAAGAGAACCGGCCCTCCAAAAAAAATATTTGAAAAAGACATTTTGGGGTATAAGCTATGAAAATATTTTTTTTCAATTATTTGATTTAAAACCAGCGTGTCAATACTTTTATTAATAATAAACCCCATTGCTCCATTTATGGTATGCTCACAAAGAAGAATTACTGATTCAGAGAAATATGGATCTTGAATGTTGGGCATTGAGATCAGGATATTATTTTTGGAGGGGGATTGCAATTTTGAATTATTAACTTATTAATTAAACGATAACTTACAAATCCTTTAACTTTGATGTTGGTCTAAACTAATAAAAATTAAAATTTGGCAAAATGAAAAATCACAAAGATAAAATAATTGTGAAAGGCGCGCGTCAGCACAACTTAAAAAATATAGATATTGAAATTCCAAGAAATAAATTAGTTGTAGTAACAGGCTTGTCAGGCTCAGGTAAATCTTCTCTTGCTTTTGACACTATATATGCTGAAGGACAGAGAAGATATGTAGAGTCTCTATCTTCATATGCACGACAGTTTTTAGGATTAATGGAAAAACCAGATGTTGACGTTATAGAAGGCCTATCACCAGCAATTTCTATAGAGCAAAAAACGAGCTTAAGAAATCCCCGTTCAACAGTTGGGACGGTTACTGAAATTCATGATTATCTTCGATTGTTATTTACCCATATAGGCAAACCGTACTGTTGGAAATGTGGTAGCTTAGTAAAAAAGCAAACAGTACAACAGATTGTAGATACAATAAAGAAATTAAAAAATGGTGCAAAAATTTTAATTATGGCTCCTATTATTAGAGGACGTAAAGGTCAACATAAGGCCGTTTTTGATAAAGTCAGGAAAGATGGCTTCCTGAGAGTTCGAGTAGATGGGAAGGTGTATAGTCTAGAGCAAAATATTAAATTAAATAAAAATAAAACACATGATATAGAAGTTGTTATTGATCGATTGATCTTAAAAAAAGAATCAAATGATCGAATTACAGAATCAGTTGAATTAGCAATAAATATTGGATCAGGATTAGTATTAGTAAAAGAAATTGATGGTGGTGAATATATTTTCAGTGAACACTTATCTTGTCCAGATTGCAAAATAAACATAGAAGAAATTACACCAAGGATGTTTTCATTTAATTCTCCTTATGGTGCATGTGAAAAGTGCGATGGGATAGGTTCTAATATGGAAGTAGATCCTAACTTGGTTATCCCAGATAAAACAAAAAGCCTTATCCAAGGAGCCATCGCACCTTTAGGCGAACAGCCAAGGGGCAATTGGTATGGGAATATTTTAAAAAGTCTGTCATCTCACATTAATTTAAACTTTTCAACCTCGTGGATAAAACTAGAACCAAAAATCAGGCAAATACTTTTATTCGGTACTGGAGAAGAAAAATATAAACTGGATTATTCTTCTGAAAGGTGGTCAGGAAGCTATCTGGGTGGTTGGGAGGGTGTAATCCCTAATCTAATCAGGAGATATAATCAGACAAATTCTTCAAGAGTTAGGGCATGGATAGAGCAATATATGAG
>CAYFIF010000085.1:0-7361 GCA_964343085.1 uncultured bacterium
ATGAAAAAAATGAATACGCTATTAGTAAACTAGGTAAGCTATTTGGACCATTAAAGTATTCGCCAACCTGCGGATGCGACTGCATCTCAGGAAGCCAAAACTTTACAGATATAAATATTATAGGGACATCCAAAAAAGCGATAATACCTAATGCAGCAGCATATCTAGATACCTGCTGTGGGGAACCGCCAAACTCTCTGAGCATAAAATATCCTAAATAGATGATAAACAATACTAAGCTCGTTGTAAGTCTAGGCTCCCATGGCCAATAATATCCCCAAGCTGGCTTAGCCCAAATTGGTCCGGTTACTAAAACTAAAAACATAAATAACGTGCCAACTTCTGCACATGCATGACCTAAATAATCCCAAAATAAATCTTTATTAATAAGGAATAGAATTCCAGATATCATTACAAAAAAATATATTAAAAAAGCTGTCCATGCCACAGGAACATGAATATAAAAAATATTTCCAAAAATACCTTGAGCTCTATTTGGAGGATCTAAGAATAAAATGATCAAGATATTAACTATTGATAATATTACAACAATCACAAAATGAGTCTGATTGATTTTGCGTGAAAAAAAATGCATTACTCTTCAATAATATAATTAAATATTAAGTACCCAGTTAAACAAAATATAGTTGAAACTGTTATCAAAATTAGCAACCAAAAACTCCATTCTTTTAATGGTTTTTGATCAAAAACTAATTCTGTGCTCTTAACTGCGGCTATAATCACAGGAGTAGATATGGGCAAGAATAGGACTGATATCAAATTACCTTTAATTTTTGACCTTAGGGTAAGACCAGATACTAAGCACCCTATTGATATAATTGAAATAGTCCCAAATATTAAAATTGTTAAAAATTCCAAAATTGAAAAATCAGCTTTAATATTTAAAAAAACAAAAAAAGGAATTGCAATTATTATTTCAGATAAAAGTAGGAAAATAACTAAGACAATGACCTTGGATATATAGACCAGTCCCCTATCAATTGGTGCCCCAATCCAGGTCCAATAACCGTTACCTTCAATCTCGTAAGAAAAAATTCTATTAATACCTAATATAGAACAAAATAAAATAGCTATCCAAAAAAGGCCAGGTGATATCAATCTTAATACTTCTTTATTTAGATTAAAACTCAATGCAAACATTAAACTTATAGTCAAACCAAATAAAACCATTGTTGAAATAATTTGTTTGGTTCTTAATTCACATAAAATTTCTTTCCAAATTAACAAAAGCATAATCTAATCTGATCTATTAATCTCACCCTTGTCAAGCCGAAGTGAATAGTTAGTATACTTTTTGAGAAAGTTTATATCGTGGGATGACATCACAATTGTTTTTTCTTCTCTCTTCCATAACTTTAACAAATTTATAAAATACTTTCTACTATCTTGATCAAGACCAGTAAGTGGCTCATCTAATAATAAAACTGAGGGAGAAATAAGAGCACAACTAGCTAGTTTCAGCCTTTGCATCATGCCCTGTGAAAAAAAATCAATAATTTTATTAGCAGCATCACTTAATCCTGCATTTTCAATAATTGAATTTATATTTGATTTAACATTATAAATACTTGCAATAAACTTTAAATTTTCATACGCAGTTAAAGAAGAATACATCCCATTCTCGTGACCAATAAAATAGGTGCTTTTTCTTGAATTTTCGTTAGATGGTAAAATAGTTTCAGACCCTATTTTTATTAGGCCCGAATCTATACTCGAAATACCAGATATACATTTTAATAGTGTAGTTTTCCCACTTCCATTTGGCCCAATTAATCCAACTGTTTTTCCTGGCCTTATCTCTAGATTAATCGAATCTAAGACTATTTGATTATAAAATGTTTTTTTTAATCCAATAATTTTTAGATTCACTATTGTTCTTTCAACTCTTCTAAAATATCTGAAACTTCTTTTTTTAAACCTTGACGTTCTAATATAAATTCATTTTGATTAATGTTTTCGATTTCTCTATCAAGCTCTAGATCTTTTAATTGCTGATAAAGTATTTTTTTTCTCTGAATCAAATCATTTTTTTTGTTATCTGCTTTATAATCTAGTTTTTGTTCCCAACTAAACAATGGTTCTATCACATACCAAGTAATGATCATAAAAAAAAGAATAATAAAAACCAAGGTTATTAGATCCATGACTCCCTTCTAATTGGAAATAAAATAATTAAAGTCCCTATTATTAAGATATATCCACCATACCAAACCAATTTCACGAGAGGATTAATCATAATTTTGAAATATGCATTCTGATTTTCAGAATCAATACCAGAAAAAATAGAATAAATATCTTTTTTAATTGTAGAATAAATATCTAACTCACTGTGTGGTTGCCTCTTATCTGGGTTAGGGTGTTTATGAAAATAAACTCGCTTTTCAGGATATAAGGTAGTAATTAAATTTTGCTCTTTATCTTCAACTCGCATCTCAGCAACCCATGCAAAATGATTTGGTCTTTCCTCCGGAAATAATGAAGAAAGCTTAAACCTGTATCCTTCAAAATCAATAGCATCCCCATTTTTCAGCGAAAATTCAATCTCTGAATCAAAAGCATTCCCTGTGAAACCTATAAACATTATAATGATTCCTAAATGAACAATATGACCACCATAGCGGTTCCTATTTTTTTTGATCAAATTTATAAATGCATAAAAAATAGATTCTTTAAATTTTCTTTTTCTGGAAAAAATTCCTCGCCAAAATTCTTTTAATATTGCAACTAAAGAAAATCCTGCTAATGAAAAAGAAATCAGTGCTGATCCCCTTATGCCACTAAAGTAACTAAAAAATAATACTATTATCATAGCTGCTAATGGTATTCTAAAATTACTCAAGAATGCTTTTTTTGAAGTGTGGCCCCAAACCAATAAAGGTCCTGCCCCAGTAAAAAATAATAATATTAGGCCAATTGGAATATTAACTTGATTGTAAAAAGGAGGACCAACTGTAATCTTGGAACCTCGCACAGCCTCTGATAGTACAGGGAAAACGGTTCCCCAAAATACTGAAAAACATATAACAACGAATATTACATTATTTAATAAAATCCCACTCTCTCTTGATGAAATAGATTCTATTTTATTTTCTGACTTTAAAATTGGTAATCTTTTCCAAACAAGATAAAGGCACATAAAAAGCAAAAAAGCTATAAAAATTAGGAAGGCAGGTCCGAGATCAGATACTGCGAAAGAATGAACAGAAGACATAATTCCACTTCTAGTTAAAAAAGTGCCAAAAATAACAAGAATAAATGTTGCTAGAATTAAAATAATATTCCATAATTTTAATATACCTTTTTTCTCTTGTATGTATATAGAGTGTAAAAAAGCTGTTGCAGTTAGCCAAGGCATAAAAGAAGCATTTTCAACGGGGTCCCAAGCCCAATATCCTCCCCAACCTAATTCCTGATAAGCCCACCAACCACCAAGAATTATCCCTGCAGTCTGAAACAGCCAAGCAAATAATGTCCATCTTCTTATTTTTTTTATCCAAAATAGACTATCTGTTTTTTTTGTAATTAATGCTCCTATAGCAAACGCAAATGGTATAGTAAATCCTATATAACCTAGGTATAAAGTTGGTGGGTGGATTGCCATTGTAAGATTTTGAAGTAGAGGGTTTAATCCATTTCCATTGTTAACAACAAAATTAACATTTATAGGTTCAAATGGATTTTCTATAAAGTTAAGCAAAATAAGAAAAAAAAATTGAACCAAGGTAAGAACCAATAAAACCCACTGAAAATATATTGTGAGAACTTTTCTTTCCTTATATGAGACAATTAAAGAATAGATTGAAAGAATGAATAACCAAAACAATAACGATCCAGATTGACCAGCCCACAATGCGGTTATTTTATAAATTAAGGGAGTCTCGATACTAGTGTAATGTGCAACATATTTAATATCAAAGTTACTATCAATTAATTCATTGAGAAGAAGGAAGGTAGAAAAAATATTTAAGAATGATATAAGGTTAACAGCGCGATAGGCTGAGACAAAATATTTTTGCCTTTGATTTTTTATTCCAATTAGTAATAAGATAAAGGAAACAATAGCCAACCCTAAAGCTGAGCTTAAAGTAATACTACCAATAATTGGGATCATATATTTTTATATTGATATGAAGCTTCATTATCTAAATCTCCTTCATATCTAGAAGCACATTTTGTTTGCAACTGATCCGCTAAAAATTTACCATTATTATAATTACCTTCTATAATCACTTCTGCTTCATCTTTGAACATATCAGGCCTAATCCCAGAAAAAAACACATTAACATTATGTTCACCTTGTTGAAGACTAAAACTACATTCTAATTGGTTATGAGAAGAAACACTAATAGACCCAGATTTTACAAGACCTCCCAATCTCACCCTTTCATCTATTTTTATAATATCTAGCTCAGGAATAGATACAAATCGAACTAATCCAGATTTATCATTATTAGGATTAAATGTAACCCACGATATCCATATGAACGATAAAAAAGTAAGGACAAAAATTGTTATTGATATTTTCCCAATTCTCATAAATTTAAATCAAAAACCTGTGTTTTCCTGCCATTCCCCAAACTCTTTTTTCATTTCGGTGATTATTTCCCCAAGAGTGACATTAGATTGAGCTGCAGAAATAAGTACCGGCATTAAATTTTTATTTGTTTTACATGCCAAACGTATTGATTCTAATGAGGAGGAAACATCAAGGTCATTTCTTGATTTTTTAAGAATTTTAAGCTTTTCTTTTTGCCTATCCATAGTGCCTGGATCAACTTCAAGTATTGGGATATCTATTTCCTCATCCTGTTTTATAAATTTATTTACACCAACAACAATTCGTTTATTTTCATCAATTTTTTTTTGGTATTCAGACGCTGCCTGAGCTATTTCACGTTGAAAATATCCTTGTTCTATCGCTGAAATAACTCCACCAAGATTATCTATTTCTTCAAAATATTTTTCAACATCTTTTTCAATTTGATCTGTAAGTGTTTCTACGAACCAAGATCCACCTAAAGGATCTACTACATTTGTAACTCCAGTTTCATAAGCAATCAATTGTTGAGTCCTAAGGGCAATTTCTGCTGCTTTTTCTGTTGGTAAAGCTAAGGTTTCATCCATGCTATTTGTGTGTAAACTTTGAGTTCCACCCAAAACGCCAGCAAGCGCTTGAAAACCTGTTCTAGCTATATTTATTTCTGGCTGCTGAGCGGTTAAACTACATCCAGCCGTCTGAGTATGGAAACGACACTTCAAAGATCGTTCAGACTTAGCTCCATATTTCACCTTCATATATTTAGACCAAATTCTTCTTGCAGCTCGAAACTTTGCTATTTCCTCAAAAAAGTCTAAATGCGAATTAAAAAAAAATGATAACCTTGGAGCAAAGTCATCTATATCTAAACCAGCCGCTATACCATGTTCAACATATGCAAAGCCATCTGCAAGAGTAAATGCTAACTCTTGAGCAGCTGTTGAACCAGCCTCACGGATATGATAACCACTAATTGAAATTGTATTAAACTTTGGCAAATTATTACTACAATATATCAGCATATCTGTGATGATTCTCATTGAAGCTTTTGGCGGAAAAATCCATTCCTTTTGTGCTGTAAATTCTTTTAAAATATCATTTTGCAGAGTACCTTGCAGATCTCTTAATTGAACACCTTGTTTTTTAGCGGTAGCAATATAAAATGCTAGTAAAACAAATGCAGGACCATTGATTGTTTGTGAAACAGATATACTATCAAGCTTTATACCAGAAAATAGATTTTCCATCTCCGTTAAGGAAAAAACACTTACGCCACACTTACCTACTTCTCCTTCCGAAAATGGGTGATCAGGATCATAACCCATAAGCGTAGGCATATCATAGGCCACTGATAAACCAGTCTGCCCATTCTTTAATAGTGACTTGAATCTTCTATTCGTCTCTTCGGGTGTTCCATAACCTGCAAATTGTCTCATTGTCCATAGTTTACCTCTGTAAAGATTATGATGAACCCCTCGCGTATATGGGTATTGACCTGGAAATCCTAATTTATCTACATAATCTTGTTCTATATTTTTAGGGAAATAACAGAGATCTAATTTTTTCCCAGATATGGTATCAAAATTTGCTTCACGTGTTGGAATCTTCTCAGATTCAACTTTCCATTTTTTTAATTGTTTTGACATTTAAACAATTCTATTTCTATCTCAGATAATGATTTTTTCATTAGCCTTTTCTTTATATTTCTCAAGTATAAAATCTGATATTCCATTTTCGTCAAGTCCGATAACCGATAAAAGTTTATTTCTTGGTCCATGATGAACAAATTGATCGGGCATACCAATTTTTTTAAAATCACCTTTAAAGCCATGCTCCAAAAGATATGATGCGACCGCATCCCCAAATCCACCATTTATCGTGCCTTCCTCAACGGTAAAAATATAATTAAACTTATTTAACATCTTTTTTAGATATTTAAAATCCATTGGTTTAATAAATCTACAGTTAACGACTTCACAGCAAATACCGTTATTATCTAATTTTTTTGCAGCTTTAATAGAATTAGACACCATCGAACCAACAGATAGTATTGCGACTTTTGATCCACTCTTTTCAACAGTCCATGAACCTATATCTATTAATTCCTCTTTACCATTTTGGTCAAAAATATCAGATGATGCTTTAGGGTATCTTATTGCAAATGGTTTATCATAAATATTTAGTGCAGTATATAACAATGATCTCAATTCATTGCCGTCTTTTGGTGATGCTAGGATAAGGTTTTGAACACATCTTAAATAGGCAATGTCAAGTGCTCCATGATGGGTAGGCCCATCTTCGCCGGCAATGCCTGATCTATCAAGACAAAAAATAACAGGTAAATTCTGTAGTGCTACATCATGAACTATGTGATCATAAGCACGTTGTAGGAAAGTTGAATAGATAGCAACTATAGGCCTGAATCCTTCGGTCGCCAACCCAGCAGAAAAAGTAACCGCGTGACCTTCGGCAATCCCTACATCATAATATCGTTTGGGAAACCTTTTTGAATATTCAACTAAACCCGTTCCTTCTCTCATAGCAGCAGTTACACAAATAGTGTCATTTCTTTTTTCTGCAATTTCACATACTAAAGAACCAAATACATCTTGAAAAATTGGAGAAGCTTTTTCTTTCACCTGAATTTCTAAATTTTTATTATTATTTCCATTAGGCTTCACTGCATGAAATTTAACAGCATCAACATGATAGTCTTCTCTACCACTTGTCTTTTTCAACATGCCTTGTCCTTTTTTTGTCAATATATGTAATAAAACTGGTGAGTCTATATCTTTTATATTTT
>CAYFIF010000086.1:0-7320 GCA_964343085.1 uncultured bacterium
CTCAAAGGCTCCCATATCAGGCGCGTAACCATTGTAATCTATAATATCCCCCTCACCATCTCCATCAATATCAGCTGTACCCGCATCTATCAATGGAGAACCAGGAGCAAGAGTATAATCATCCACCTCAGAATTATAAAATAGTGGATCTACATTAATATTTCCTTCGCCCTCATACCCATTACCGACATTACTATAGATCACATTAGCGACAGCATCCAGTACCATAATCTCATCTCCACTATTATTCCAGACTATGGAGTTGACTATGTTGGTCAGTGAATTAGCAGAAACGCCAATCCCTCCGCCTTGGCCTGATGAATTTCCGGTTACAGTAACATTGCTTACATTGGTAACAGAAGAGCCCAAAGTATTACCCTCAATATCAATTCCACCAATATAGCCATCAGCATAATTATCATAAACCAAAACACGGCTGATTGTAGCTCCATCATGCTGCATAATCGCTATTCCACCTCCGCTCGAATTGGTCGAATTACCACTAACTATACAATCCTCAATTATAGGAGTAGCGCCTTCCCATCCTGCCCAAATACCTCCGCCACTTCCGCCGGATGAATTTCCGTGAACAAAAGATCCCATTATATGAAAACCTGAGTTCATTCCTCCGATTCCACCACCCATCCACGAAGTTGAGTTTTCAGTAAAGGTCACATTTATAAGAGTTGGATAGGATGACAATAAGGCCAATCCGCCTCCGATCTGTCCAGCTGTATTCCCACTAAAGGTCGAATTGGTCATAACCCAGCCTGGTTCATTATCACCACTATGATTTGTCCAAACCCCACCACCGTGACAGCATCCTGTGTTATTTGTTATGGTCATGTTATCAAATGTACCTTCAGTACCCGCTAACATCATCCCACCGCCTTGTGCCTCCAAGTTCTCATTCCCAGTAATCGTCACATCTGTCATCGTAATTTTCGCACCATATGAAAAGACTCCTCCACCAAATGCGGTTGCTACATTATTCCTTATGATGACATTGTTCAAGACAGGACCATGTGTCCTGAAGAATGATAAGCCACCTCCATTGTGTGAGTGATTATCTTCAATAATCACATTTTCAATAGTAGGAGTCGAAATAACATCTACACCAGTCCCACCATCGCCATCATACAGGTTGAACATATCATTCGCAGTGATCAAGAGTCCGCCACCTCCAGTACACCCGTGAAACTCAGAGTATCCCCCGGTCAAAGTCAGATTAGCTACTACTACATTTTCGACCTCTTTTATAATCATGACAGTGGATTGCTTTTCCTCATCCGCGTTTGCGTCCAATATAGTATTCTCAGTTTCATCACCAAACAAATGGACATTATCAGGAATAACGATTGGGAAATTTTCACCATTTTCAACTCTTGAATAGATGCCTGAAGACAGGTGAATGATTGTCATATTGTCTCCTCTTTTGACCATACCTAGCGCCTGTCCAATTGTCTTCAAAGGCTCTGTCTCCGTGCCCAGGTTATTATCATCACCAGCGCTGCTAGATACATAGATGGCATTATCATCAATACAGTTACCGGTTATATCATTCTGGATATAGTCTGCCTCGTTTTCCATAGAATGAAGAATAAAATCATTAACAGTATTTGTTTCACAATCAATATTCTCAAAAACACTGCCACTTACATCAATGGAGCCATCATAGCCATGGGAGTACATGTTCTCACCATTTCCACTGCTGTTGTTTGAAAAATAATTATTCTGAATATTTAATGTCGCTGGCACATCCCTAACAGGATCCGTATTGCGGTTGTAGCTATTGCGATCCTCATCAAACTCAATGTCCTCATCATCAAAATGACCAATGCCTCCACCACTGGTAACTACCTCAGTCGCTGTTGGGTCATCTAAATGAGCAGCCGCTCCGTTATCTACAAAGTGATTATACATAATGGTTGGGTATGCCTTAAAAAGCAAGATAGCAGCCCCTGATCTCTCTCTAAGAGTTTTACCGCATGCAGTCATTTTCATGGCAGTGCCTTTACCACTTTGAAAGGTTAAGCCTAATATTGTCGGGGCAATGTTCCCATCTCGAACAATAAGGCAGCTTCCTTTACTCGGATCCTCTGGCTCTTCAGCACCACTGATAATGGTCTGTTGAATATTTTCATTATTAACCCAGTCAGTCTCAAGGTCATCATAGATAGCGTGACTGGCCAAAACAATCTCCTTTTCCAAGAGCAAGTGTTCATAGTAAACACCCGGTGCAATTAGAACCGTATCCCCTGTTTCTGCTTCCTCTATACCCTCCTGAATAGTCTCAGCATCTTCAGGAATATTGATCACATAGGAAAAAAGAAAAGAAGAAAAAAATAAAAAATGTAGCAATAATCTCATGTTAAACCCCTCCCTGGCAATTTAACTGTAGATCTAATTTGTAACCTAATCTAACAGAATCCTAATAAATTCTTTTAAATTCTAATATTTCTAAGCATGCTCGTTTTTTAGGTATAAGAAATATATATCCAACAAAAAATCCCGCGGATGTGGTGGATTAGATTACTTTAGAAGTAGCATTTTTTTTGTTTGAGTAAAATCACCAGCTTCTATTCGATATAGATAAATACCTGCACTAACTGGTTGATTAAAATTATCAGTAGCATTCCAATCAACTGATTTAAAGTCAGATGATTGCTTACCAGTAACAAGATTATTTATAGTTCTACCCATCATATCATAAATAGTTATATTAACCAACACATCTTCTGGTAAGTTATAACTAATTGTTGTGATTGGATTAAATGGATTGGGATAAGCATTAAATAATCTGAATTGATTAGTAACTATTTCAGCCTGATTACTGGAAAGACTTTCTACTGTATTTATACTAATTGGAATAATAACTGTCTCATATTCTGAATTAACAATAATCTTACCACTATATGATGTTTCAGTCATTAATCCATTAGCATCTAATGTGATGTCTATTTCAGCTGACTCTCCATAAGCTAGAGTATTTATTTGATTCCCAACTTGCAACCATGATGGAAATAATACCAAATCACCTCCCCATTCACATCCAATTATGTTGCCATTAAAATTATTGATACTAAAATCAACTATAGTAGATCCTTGCATTTGAACCATTGGATAAAACGCAATGAGGGAGGATGACTGATTAAAACCTTCATGATTGTAAGCAACATTAAACCCAAATCCCCTATTGTAAAGAATATTAATATTTTCGCCTGAAAGGCTCGATGAGAAAATACTTACGTCATTAATTGATCCCTGTAAAAATTTATTATTATCTCGCATATCAGCACCAAGATATGTGCGAATTCCACCATTTACATTGACAACACCCGCATCACTGCTATTTATTAGTTCCCCATCAACATAGAGTGCTCCCCCATTTAGTTCTGAAGACTGTACTACAACAACATGATGCCACTCTCCATCATTGTATGTTTGAAAAGAGTTTGCTCCCCATTTGTATCCACTGCTTTCATATGTAAAAAATGAAATTCTCCCATACTGGTTAATAGATAATTGGTATTGTCCTATGTAATTATTTTGATCCCTTTGCTGTATAAGTACCTGCTCTTCAGTACCAGTTGATTTAAACCAGAGCGCGATAGAAAAATCTCCCGTTCCATCTAATAAATTGGGACCAAGATCAACGTTGTCTTCAAAACCATCAAAACTCAAGAAACCGTCACCATCTAAATCATAATCCACTAAAGTATTATAAGAGAGGACAGAAAGTTCATCCCCATTATTTTCAATAGTTCTTTGATACATAGTAATTGCGCCAACCTCTACATCGATATTAATAGGTGTTTCATCAATGACAATAGTTGGAATTGCAGGATTATTGACCGTAAAAAAAGAATTGTTAATATCAAAAAAGATGTTCTCTGATGCCTTTACCATTATTCTAGCAGATGAAGTAGATAATAACACTGGTACAAAAAAAGTATATAACCCATTGTTTGGAATATTTTCTCCAAGTATTTGGTCAAAATTATTTCCTCCATCTAAGGAAAGTAGAATATCTACTGTTTGACAGTTTACTTGGTTAGGATTATCCGTGTTTGCGACATCCCAGGTTATTGTTTGTTCTGATCCAATTTCCCAAGCAACTGGTTCGGTTTGTGAAGTGATTCTAAATGGCCCAGATTGACCATCAACAAAAAACTCTACATTCTTATGATTTAATGATCCAGCATATGGATCATTCGTTCTTACTAGAAGTCTCATATTTAGCTCTCTAGAAGCAAAAGGAAGTTTCTCAACAGTTAGCATTGTGCCATAGTCGTTGATCTCAGTATAATAATTATTATTGAGAAGTGATTGAATGGCTGGGAAATATCTTTTAAAACCTCCTAAAGTTGGGTCAACCGTAGAAAATAGGGGCCCTTTATTAGGTAAAAAGAATGGTAAACTGTTATCTAAAGGATTCATTGAAAAACTTTCATCTGAAGCATCATTTTGCTCCCATGAAAACGTATAATCAGAGTTATAGGGTATACTAACTCCTTCTAAAACAAATGGTGTTTCTTTTGGAATGATAAAACCTGACTCAGGAACAACGACTTCAGGGATAACATTTCCAGTTTCTTCAAAATTGTAGCCAGTTACATAGTCAGATCCCCATATTCCAATATTTTGATAAATCATCGGATCATTCCTATAATTCATAGCAAGCTCAATAGTATGTGATGAATATTGGTCACCACTGAAACCACTAACTGTACGAACTCGAGAGCCCATTATTGTACCACCAATGGTGCATCTCCATCCACCCTCTATCGAAATATTATGAGGTGAACCTAAATTATGTCCCAATTCGTGGTTAAATACTTCGTAGTTAGCATTGTTAGCTGATGTTGATCCTGGCATATAGGCTACTCCACCATTATAACGAGTATCAAAATGGGCACCATACTCCCATGTTCTCTCACTTTGAGGTGTGTTATCTCCTCCTGGGCCAATAACAGATTCAAGGTAAGGTTTTATTTCTTCTAATTCACAATATTTGGGATCTCCTGAATTGTGGCATGATGGATCTTTCTGGAAAACATCTGGCGCAGGATTATTATCTGTAAAAATGAGTTGATCACTTTCTTCAACCATTTCGAGTTTAAAACTTAATTCTCTAATCCATAATAGATTAATTTGATTAACCATTGCTACCATCCAAGCAAGTCCTCCATCAACGGTCCCATCAGAAACCTGATTAGTAGCACGCTCTGACATAATCCCAGCGAATCGATAGGTTGTGAGTGTTGATCCAACAGGATAGCAAGGTTCATCGGTACCAACACAATCCCAAAAAATGTCTTCATTAAGATCGCGAGAGCTGTTGTTTTGCATATTGATTTCGCAAGTAATATTCAGACTGGATTTAGAACATATATCCGTATCGCTGATAGTCGCTTTATGATTTTCATCAACCTCGATGTATGAGTGGCCATTTTCATCAATAACTAAACCGTAAAGTCCATTTTCAAAAAAAACAAGACTTGATCGATGAGATGGGTTTTCAATTCCAATTCCCATGTAACTTTTAATATTTGGGTATTTAATTTTTAAGGATGGTGGTAATACACTTGTTTCATAAAATCTAAACCCTTTTTTATTACCAATATGAGAAGGGACTTCCAAAATCACATCAGATGAGATACGAGCGTCAACATTTGGAGATAATTCTATTGAACAGATTAAATGATCCCAGTCTAAATCTGCGTGCAATAAATTTTGATTGTGATAAAGATTATACCAAATTTTTTTGTTTTGGTTTAATTGTTCAGCAACTAGTTCGGTAGTGATAAAAGAAAAGATTGACATAAAAAGCATTCTATAAAAATTAAATAACACCTAAATAACTCCTTTGATTTTTTGGATTTGTTATAATAAAAAATTACCAAGGACTAAAATTATTTTCACTAATCAAAACTACTCATTTGAGTATTTTTTAATATTAAAAATTGATTATATAATCTCCATCTTGTTAAGATATTATAACTGAATCATAAATTATTATTCCCTTATCCTTTTGATTAATTGTTCATTTTTTTGTGTTTAAACCTTCTTGAAAATTTAAATTTTATATAAAAGCCTAGCCATTATATCAGAAACAAAAACTTGCATGAATGTAAAGGAATCAGTTATAGTTAAAATCAACAAAATTTTGGATCAGAAAATTAGTATAGCGCTCTAGAGTTTAATTGTATTTTTTACTTTTGCTGATCGGTAAGCAGCATCCATCAATAGGGTTAATTCAAAAGCTGACTCTATATCAAAATGGATTAAGGAACTGTCATTATTCTTAATGGCAGATATCCATTGGACAGTCGCTAGGGGCAATGGTGCCGGAAATTTTTTTATTTTTTCCCAATAAGTTTTACCATTTAATTTGGCCCAGACACCACCTTTAGGACCACTAATCTGTATGCAACCTTGAGTTCCTGTAATTGTCAATTGGGTTGCTGGACCATGAGCAATAAAACTTGTTTCGTTACTGGCTATACATCCATTAGGATAATTCATTAAACTAATAGAATTGTCATCAACGCCACACTGGCTAGAGTCGTTAAGAATTGATTGTATAGATTCTGGCATTCCTGCAATCCAAATTATCAAATACATACCATGACAACCCAAGTCGAGCATAGCACCTCCTCCTGATTCATCAGGGTTTAAAAAAGATTTTGGTAGCCAACCAGCGCTTACTCCATTGTGGCTATTATGAAAGCGTAATGAAGTCAGATCACCTAATTGACCAGAAACAACCGCTCGTTTTGCAAACAAATATTCTTGAAGTGTACGATAGGGAAAAGAAATGCAAAAATGTTTTCCTGACTCCTTAATTTTAGCAGCTAATCTTTTTGCTGATGTAACATCAGCCGTCAAGACTTTTTCGGTAAAAATATGTTTCCCAGCTTTTGCGCATTCTGTTATGATTTCTTCATGCGCTGTAGTGGGTGTTGTAATCAATACTCCAACGATAGAATCATCACGCAAAATATCTTCTAGATTTGATATATTAGGGACACCAAGTTTTTTAGCTAAATCATTACCATCCCAGATACCAGCTAATTCTGCATCGGGATTAGATAATACTTCTTCAGCATATTCCTGAGCATGTACATGCCAAGAACTACATAGAGCTACTTTAATTGACATACAAATCCTTTCAACTTATAAAGACATATAGAATCACTCAATTTTTATTTAACTTTTTTTGACTGTAGTTTCTAATGCAAAAATCTACCTATCATCCCACAAACAAAAAACCCCACGAGTGTGGGGTTTTTTTAACATTAAATAATAAACGAAAAA
>CAYFIF010000087.1:0-7199 GCA_964343085.1 uncultured bacterium
GACCAATCTTTTACCATATCATTTATTTTTTCAATAGAATCATTAACATTTTTTTCTTTAATAAGTCGTGTAATCCTTGTTAATCTTGTACCAAAAGTAAAACCTTCAACTTTGTTACTACCCTTCGAAGAAATTGTATGTAAAAAATGCATCAAAATCCTAGTATAGTGATCCATTGACCCGCTTATATCCATCATAACAACTATTGGTCTTTCTTTTCTTTTTGGTTTTTTCCAATTTAGCTTAATAAAATCCTGAGACGGAAAAATATTGTTTCTGATTGTATTTCTTATATCAAGTTTATAAGGTATTGTACCTGGTTTTAATCGTCTTAATTTTCTCTTAGGTAAACTCCATTTTTGATTGTTAATAAACTTTTTAGCTTCCTCAAGTTCTGAATCAGAATAACTGTCAAATCTTTTTTTCTTTAGTTGCTCATTTGGACTATAAAGATATATATCATATTCGCTCTCTTCCTCTTTTTCATTTTTGCTAGAATTTTTTATCCCATCGGTTCTTTTTTGATATATATCTTGAATATTCTCTTTCATCGATTTCATCTCTGCCTGTGCTAATCGTGATTCATATAATTTTTTTAAAATATCAGATACATTTTCGATCTTATCAGGATTTCTCCAATAAAGATCAAATAATTGATCAAACAGAAACAAAAGTTTGTGATTACTGACTAAACATGATTTTAGAGCTGTCCTAAAATCTATGCGATTCGAAATCTCAATATGGCTGCAAGCAGTAATAGCATCAATTATTTCACCTGAACCAACAGAATATCCAGCTTGCCTCAAAAATCGTCCAAAAACAATTACAGCATCATCAAGCCTAGAAACAATTTTATTCAAAATTATCGGCTAGTTTTAAATTAGACTAGCTTCATTAAAAGCTTTCTGGACAAGACCATGGGTCGTATCAGTATCCATACTTTCTATGTCATCCTGGTACTTTAGGAGAGCTCCCAAAGTATCTGAAGTAATTTCTTTTGAAAGTTCAGTTGTACCAAGTTTAATTAATGCATTTGCCCAGTCTAATGTTTCCGCTATACCAGGTAATTTATAAAGATCTTTCTTCCTTATTATCTGCACAAAAGCTACAATTTGCTTACCTAATACTTCGCTAATTTCTGGTATACGACGCTTTATAATTTCAAACTCCTGCTTAGCTGTTGGGTAACCAATCCAGTGATACAAACACCTCCTTTTTAAAGCATCATGCACCTCACGCGTACGGTTTGATGTTATAACAACGATTGGGGGTAAATCAGATTTAATTGTTCCAACCTCAGGTATAGAAATCTGGTAGTCAGACAAAATCTCCAATAAAAAGGCTTCAAACTCCTCGTCGGCTCTGTCTAATTCATCAATAAGAAGAACCGGTGGATTTTGACCGGTATGATCAATCGCCTGATAAAGTGGCCGTTTTATCAAAAACTTAGAACCAAATATTTCATCCGATACTTTTTCCCTGTTAGTTTGGCCCTCTAGTTCCATCATCCTAATTTGTAAAATCTGCCTAGAATAATTCCACTCGTATATTGCATTATGTACATCGAGACCTTCATAACACTGCAGGCGAATAAGGTCTGTTTTCAGAATCTTAGACAAAACCTTGCCTATCTCTGTTTTCCCAACACCTGGCTCACCCTCTAAAAAAATTGGTTTTTGCATTTTCAAAGATAAAAATAGAGAGGTTGAAAGCGCTCTGTCTGCAATATACTGATGCTTATCTAAATGATTTTGCAAATCGTCAACCTTGTTGAATCCAAATTCTGTCATATTATTTTTATTTATATCAAGATTTTTTTTAAACGATATAAGCTGTTGGCTCCAATTCAAATTTTTCTTTGCAACCAGGACAGCAAAAATAAAATACTTCTCCATTGAATTCATAGGAAGCAGCTGAATTTTTTGGGTTTACAATCATTCCGCAGATTGGATCAGTTTTTTCTTTTTCATTCACTTCAACAATCACTTGTTCTTTACAAGCAATAGAATTTTTCTGTTCAATAAGTTCAGCTAGAATTGATACAGCAATTTCTTCAGGTGTTCTTGCGCCAATATCCAATCCTGCAGGAAATTTGATATCTGAGATTTCGTCCTCACTAATTCCATGTGTTTTTAACTTATGTAATAAACCAGATGCTTTTTTCTTACTGATGATCATTGATAAAAACTGCGGCCTAGATAGGATTGCAGCTCTCAGGGCATCAATATCACTTTCTCCTTGAGTTGCAACGATAGCTACACAATTACCAGAAAATATTTTATACTCATTTATAATAGTAATCGCATCTGAAAATCTAATATCAACTTTTTCACTATTTAAACAGATATAGCAATCATAATTTAAAAATTGCCCCATATTTGCCAAAGCATGGGCGGTTGGAGTATTACCATATATAATTAATTTTGTCATCGGTAAAACAGGCTCGATATGAAATTCAAGTATACCACCACTTTCACAGTTTAAAAAAACCTCTTTCTTATAGCTAAAATCACCATCTTTTATCTCCTCAGGACTTAGTCTAAGGACAATAGCTTTGCCACTATTTATACAATTAAGTCCTTCATTTATAACTGAGTTGATAGAACAACCTCCCCCAATCCAACCTTCAATAGTACCATCTTTAAGAATAATAGCCTTTGACATTGGCTTAGCAGAAGTAGGCGCAACTGTATTTATAACCGTCGCAATTGCAAATGGAGTTTTGTTGTTTTCTAGCTCAGCAGCACGTTTAATCCAATTAAACTTCATAAACTTATACTAAGTTGAGGTGTCTTTTTCACCTCTTATTTTATCCATTAGCCTTCCTGAGACACCTTTTAAAGCAGCTGAAGCAACAGCAACACCACTTAGACTATTATCTTCTTGATCATCCACTTCAGTATTACTTCCACCACCCTCAAGTTTTGATGATAGCGACTTAGTAAATTGCAAAAATAATTGATTAGAAACATCCTCTACCATTCTAGAGCCAAATTGTGCTAACATCCCCTGAATTGTAACGGTAGAATCGCCTATTACTTCGGTGGTGCCATCTCCTTTATCAATTATTGAACCAATAAGTTCCATATTTGCTCCTCCCTTTCCTTTTGTATCTGTACCTTTACCATCTATCTCAATAACCCGTTTTTCTTCATCCTTGGACCGAATAAATACTTCACCACGATAGGTAGACTTTATGGGACCAACCTTCACTACGAGCAAAACTGAGTGCTTATTATCACCTAAATCCTCGACGTATTGGGCACCAGGAATACAGGTAGATACTTTCTTTACATCCGTCATAAAGTCCCACACATCACTAGATGGTGCACTAACGGTAAACGTTTTTTTGAGTTTAACCTTCATCCCTTCTCCTGCCCTATCTATTTATTTAAGCAACCACCTCATCTTTGTTAATAGCCTTCCAAACCTTCTCTGGCGTTATTGGTATATCTATATGCTTAACACCTAAATGAGATAAAGCATCAACCACTGCATTAACAATTGCAGGCGGAGCACCTACTGTTGGTGACTCCCCCACTCCTTTGGCTCCTATTGGATGGTGTGGTGATGGTGTCACAGTCTTATCCGTCTCCCAATGAGGTGTTTCTACTGCTGTAGGAACAAGATATTCCATAAAACTCCCACCAGTAATATTACCTTCATCATCATAGCTGATTTCTTCAAAAAGAGCTGGAGCAAGACCTTGTGTTAAGCCACCATGTATTTGACCTTCAACTATCATAGGATTTATAATATTCCCACAATCATCTACAGCCATAAACCTCCTCACTTTCACCTCACCAGTACCTGAATCAATGTCCACAACAGCAATATAACTACCAAATGGAAATGTAAGATTTGGAGGATCGTAATAATGAGTTGCCTCTAGACCAGCCTCCAAACCTTGTGGATGATTAGTATATGCCGCAAAAGCAATATCTTGAATAGTTACAGATTTATCCGGCACACCCTTAACAGAAAATTTTCCAACTTCCCATTCCAAATCTTCTTCTGATGTTTCAAGCAAATGGGCAGCAATTTTTTTTGCTTTTGCTTTAATCTTTCTACAGGCCATTGCCGCAGCTGCACCAGCGGTGGGTGTGGATCTGCTTGCATAGGTACCTAAACCATATGGTGCTGTATCGGTGTCACCCTCTTCAACCGAGACATCAGTGTAAGGTATTCCCAACTCTTCGGCAATAATCTGTGCATATGTAGTCTCATGTCCTTGGCCCTGAGATTTTGTACCAAATCTAGCGATTGCTTTCCCTGTGGGATGAATACGGATCTCGGAACTATCAAACATTTTTATACCTAAAATATCAAAATCCTTGGATGGTCCAGCACCAACTACTTCAGTGAATGAACATATCCCGATACCCATCAACTCTCCTCTTTCTCTTTTTTCTGCTTGCTCTTTAAGCAAACCTTCATAACCAATATTATCCATGGCTAATTTAAGCGCAGTGTGGTAGTCACCACTGTCATATTCCCAACCAGTAGGAGATTTGTAAGGAAAAGCTTCTTTGGGTATAAAATTTTTCATCCTTAGCTCTGCTGCATCCATCATAATTTCATCTGCCACGAGATCTACCATTCGTTCAATCGCATGAACAGCCTCAGTGACACGAAAAGAACACCTGTAGGCAACGCCTCCAGGAGGCTTATTCGTGTAAACACCATCCACTTCAACGAAAGCATTTTTAAAGTTATATGACCCGGTACATATGGAAAACATACCTGCTGGATATTTTGAAGGATTAGCCGCTGCATCTGCATAGCCATTATCAGCAAGAGTTTTTATTCTTAACCCATTTAAGGTCCCATCCTTATCCGCAGCTATTTCGCAATCCATATGATAATCTCTTGCAAAGGAATCAGCTTGTAAATTTTCTCTACGATCTTCAATCCATTTGACTGGTAATCCTGTAACAACCGATGCAGCTATGGCGATAACATATCCAGGATATACAGGAACCTTTCCACCAAAACCACCTCCAATATCTGGAGATATAACTCTTATTTTATCTTCCTGAAGTCCCACATGTCCAGCTACCAATGCAAGAACAGTACGAATTGCATGTGGAGCCTGAGTAGTCATCCAAACTGTGAGTTGACCAGTCGCCTTATCAAACTCTGAAACACAACCACAAGTCTCAATTGAAGCAACATGTATACGTGGTATATATATTTTTTCTTTGACTACAATATCAGAATTTCTAAATACTTCTTCTGTGCCTTCTTTGTCTCCCTCTTCCCAATGCCAAATATGATTTGATTCTTGGCCTTCTTTATCATCTCTTATAATGGGAGCATCTGAATCTGTGGCTTTGTGGGGATCAACCACAACAGGCAAAGGCTCATACTCTACTTCGACTAACTCAATACCATCAGCAGCGCTATATCTGTCTGTAGCAATAACAGCCGCTACCTCCTGAGACTGGTAGCAAACTTTATCAATTGGCAATACCATCTGAGTGTCAGACATAAGCGTCGGCATCATATGTAGGTTATATTCTTTTAATGTTTCACCTGTTATCACAGCAGCAACACCTGGATGGGCAAGCGCTTTTTCAGTATTGATACTTTTAATTTTTGCGTGTGCATACGGACTCCTGACAATATCCATAAAAACCATTCCAGGTCGAACAATGTCATCTACATAATTGCCTTGGCCACGTATAAACCTTGCATCTTCTTTACGTTTAACAGAATGACCCATACCACCAACTTCAAATGATGTTTTACACTTTGACATTATTCACCTCCTTTTGATTCTGTTTCCTGAAGCTTGTTTGAGGCATAATTTACCGCCTTAACAATATTTTGATATCCAGTACAGCGACATAAATTTCCTGATATACCACATCTTATCTCATCCTCCGTTGGTTTAGGATTTTTATCCAACAGATGTTTTGCTGACATTATCATCCCGGGAGTACAAAATCCACATTGTAGTGCGTGCTCCTCAAAAAAACCTTCTTGAAGCGGATGAAGTGCTTCACCCTCCATTGCCTCGATAGTCGTAACCTCTCTTCCGTTAGCTTGAACTGCAAAAACTGTACAGGCTTTTACAGCTGTTCCATCTAACAATACTGTACACGCTCCACAATGAGTAGAATCACATCCTATGTGAGTACCTGTAAGTGAGCAATTATCTCTTATAAAATGAACCAGTAATAATCTATCCTCTACGTCAGAAGTTTGAGGCGTACCATTAATGTTAACTGTTATTGATTTTGTTGCCATTTTAATTACCTCCTAGTGCTCTATTTTTTGCTTTCATTATTGCTCTGGTAGTCAAGGTCTTAACCACGGATCTCTTGTATTCCTCCGAACCACGGTGGTCTCCGATCGGTTGGGAAGCCTTAGCGGCTAAGTCTCCTGCCATCTCAACACTACTTCCAGAAACATCAGTCCCTATTAAAGCATTTTGAGCATCAGTAGCACGAATTGGGGTTGGACCAACATTTGTCAACCCTATGCCTGCAGAAACACAGTTATCATTATCAAATTCTAAATTTACTGCACAAGCAGCAATCGCATAGTCACCAACTTTTCTTTCTAGTTTTAGATAGTTTCCGCCCGTTTGATTATTTGAAATAGGTATTTTTACTTCAGTTAAAATCTCGTTTTCTTCTAACGCTGTCCAGAGTGGGCCAAGAAAAAAATCATCTATATTTATTTCTCGCTTACTGCCTCTAGGTCCTGATGCAACAACAATTGCATTTAAAGCAACCATCGTAGCAGGATGATCATTCGCAGGATCACCATGAGCAATGTTCCCTCCAAAAGTTGCGAGATTACGGACCAATGGATCTGCTATTACTTCTGAGGTGTCTTTAAGAATTGGATATTTCGTTGAAATTAGCTCTGATGACTCAAGAGCTGATTCAGTTACCATTGCCCCAATGCAAAGATATCCTTCCTCTTCCTTTATATAATCGAGACCTGAAAGACGACTTATATCAATCAAGTGAGCTGGTTCAGCAAGTCTCCATTTCATCATTGGAATTAAACTGTGCCCACCTGCCAAAACTTTAGCATCATCACCTAATTCGCTAAGTAAATTTATGGCTTCTTCTAACGTGGACGGAGAGTGGTAATCAAAAACTCCAGGTATCATATCGTACTCCTTTTATATGACTTCCAGAAAAACATAACAAAATAAAAAGTTAGGTCATCTGTTCAATTAG
>CAYFIF010000088.1:0-7190 GCA_964343085.1 uncultured bacterium
CCTGGAAGAGGGTAAAGATGAGGCCGAAGACTATTACCTATTAGGCCCCATAGAGCTGGATTTAGATTTATACCCTCTTATTGTTACTTATCATTCACCTTTTGGGCAGACAATAATTGGGAAAAAAGTTGATGAGCATTTTAATCTTGAGATTCGTGGAAAGGAGACAAGGTTCACAATTAAAGCAATTGAAAAAATTTCCTAAGAATAACATACGAAATTATTATTTACCCTTACCAAGAATCTATACTTAATTTTTAGTTAGGTTAGGGTTTCTGATTCAGTTTTGATTTTTTAGATAAAGATTTTTGTTATATTGGTCAGCTATATTTTTTGCTGATTCGTATGATATTACTGGTTTTGAAATAATTGTATTAGCTCTGATCATTAACCATTCACTAATTATTACTAGCCCAAGGTATACACCCCATTCTTCAGTCTCTGGAGTCAAAATCAAAACTAACCCTGCTGCAGTCGATAAGGCTGCCATAGTCATTAATTTAATAATATTTTTTTCGTTTTGTGTTATCAGGTTTCTTTCTTCATTTGATTCTGTAATTATAAAAAACTCCTTCATGCTTATTTTATTTCCATCCCCAATAGTCGGGTACCAGCTTTGAATTTTCTTAAATAGTCTCCAATTGAACTTAGAATATTCTATAATTGATAATTTATTATTATCGTTTTGTGTATTTGCTTTTTGATTTGAACTCTGCCCAAATACTAAATATATAAAAAGAAATAGTGATAAATATCTGTACATATCTAAATCTGTCTTCTACCAGGAAAACGAAAAATCATATGAGGAAGGGGGATTAATATTATAAGAACATAATCAATCATTTATTTGCTTTCAATGATAAATAATTTTGATGGGCATTTCTATTAATTTTTCAGTTAAAGTTTTAATGAAAATGGGAGAAGCAGCAATAGGACCACCGCTGTTTAATATTATTTTTCCTGGTTCGAATATTTTTGAAACCACAAAGGTATGATTGCATGAGGCTCCTTTTACATAAACTCCAATATTAGTTTCTTCCCAATCATCGAATACATTATTATCGTTATCTTCAGATAAAACTCTATAGACAATAATTTTTTTTTGACTCTCTATTATTATGTTATTTTTGTAGTGTCTTGGTATTTGAATTAAATAAGAATTCTCTAGTTTTTTATCATTGATTACGTCGTAATAATTTCTATCTGAAAATAATGGTGTTTTGGGTAGATATGGTGTTAGAATAAATTGATTAAAATTATTTGCGATTGGCAATTTTTTATCATGTTTTTGAACTGGGTAGATATAATGCTTTATTGAAACCAATTGTTGAACAGGAAACCAATTATTTTTAAAAAGTACCATTCCTAAAATAATAAAAAAGATATATTTTGTTAGTTTAATAATTATTTTTATCATTTAAATATTGTTAATTATCAGATATATCCATAATCAATAATATATCAAAAATATCAATATTATGATTATAATCTATGTCTACATTTATTTTCTGATATTCAGTTAAAAGAATATGCCCATATAGATATTCAATAATTAATTCTATGTCATAATAATTAATTTGACCATCAAAATTAATATCACCAAAAAGACTAAAATTCGAGTAAATAGTATAAAAATTTGGTTCACCTACAAACAACAGGTCATAATTATCCAGAAAGCAAATCCCCTCTGGTTGTTCCATTCCATTAATAATCATCTCACCAAATATCGATCCATCCGTAGGTTCAACATCTATGACTTTTTGACTATCATCACTTAGAATTAAGACACGGTTTGTACGATAGTCATATGTGATTGATGAGAGGTCATCCATTATTCCATAGAAAGCAATTTCAGCATCGAATGGTATAGTAACTGTAATGGTAGTATCATTATTATGGCTAGGACGCTGGAATATATAAAAGGCCATAGGATTTTTTTCTTTAACTATAAAAAATGTTTGGTTTAATGAATCATATGCTACTCCTTCTGGACCAGTGTTTCCATCATGATTACTGAATGTTATTTTTTGAAAATTATTTATTTCAATATTATTGTTATTTATTGGGAAACTACCAATAAATAAGTACCCCTCTTCAGTAACGATTGCAAAATCTTCATTATTTAAATAGACCAAATCTTCTTCGTCGCCAAAGTGTCCACCCAAAATTGTTCTAAGATGGTTAAAATTTGTGTCTAATTCCCAAATCTTTCCCTGATCATTTTCTATCATATATAAGCTGTTATTACTATTTTCCCAAGTACAGCCAGACAGGTCATCCTCAATCCATATAATTTCAGTAGGCATTACTTCCTGAGAATAAAAATATAAAGGGCTATTCTGTGCATAAAGAGAAGCTATAAAAAAGAAAATAAAATTATACCTAAACGTTAAAAAGAATCTGATATTTATATTTGAAATCAGTTTTCGATAATTGTTTTCTCTAATTGTCATATAGTCTATCCCTAATAATTGCTGTAAAAATTTTTGCACCTTCATAAGAAAGGTGTATTTCATCCCAAAAATAGTGGAAGTCCGGACTCATAATTTCATAGTCCCATAACTCTAAAGATTTTGATTTAATATCAGCTAAAATATTATTCCAGGTTTCGTAATTATTGGTAATTTTCATATCTATTATATATGATTCAGATTTAGGTGTGATTAAATAAATAACTTTTATACCCATTGATTCTGTCAGTGATTGAAATAAATCGAAATAAAGCATATTAGGTGGAGTTCTAACATTTTTGAAAAACCAGTGGTTTCTTTCTTGGATAGTTTTATCTCTTAAATCAATTTTATTAGTCAATTTATAGATTCTCCCTGAATAGCCTTGATGTGTATAGACTTTTCTTTTTTTAAAATCACCTGACACTTTTTTTATTAAATCATTAATATCTAAATAGTTTAATTTTTTAAAAATTTGAAGCGTTTTTTTGAATTCAGTTCTTCTCAGATTGTTTATAGAGTCATTTCCAAATATTTTCATATTATGATTGATTGCAGGAAAATCTCCAGTTCTTTCACTAATATATGAATAAGGGAAATCAAATGGCTGAATCCCAATCAAAATTGTATCGATTTTTATAGAATCTTTGTAAAAATCAATAAATTTATAGGACTGATATATATTTTGATATCCATTTGAAAAAGAGAACCATTTTTTCCCAAGTGAATCTGGTATTACAGCATCTTCAATTAATGAACTGCCTAAAACAAGATTAATTGAATTTCTTTTTTTTATAAAATCTGAAAAATATTTTACCTTAGTATAAAATATTTTATTAAGATTTTTATTTAAGTCAATTTTAACAGAACCATTTTTAAACCAGAATAATCCAATAATCAAAAATGAAAAGGAAGTCAAAAATAGGCTGATATTTTTTAGAAATTTTTTCATGTCAAAATTGAAAATATATGAATTGCTTTGTATCGAATAATTCAAAATGAGCAAATATAAAGTAGGATAGTATTATATAGATTACATAACGCATAAAACTATTTTTATATTTCAAAGGATTTCTTTCATTCCCTCTAAAGGAGTAATCAAATAGAATTAAAATAACGATAAATGCGATTCCGCTTCTATTATCACCAGGTAATGATATTTTTGATAGCATTAATGATAAATATTCAAAGCTTTCTGAAATACTATCGCTTCTAAAAAACACCCAAGCAATCGATGTCGATAAGAAGGTGGTTCCTATTTTTATTAGATTTATTAATGATGATAAGACTCTATTTTTTATAATCACATTTTTAACGGATTGTTGATTTTTATTTAAAAGAAATAGTGGAATGTAAAATAATGCATGTATGAAACCCCACATAATGAAAGTCCAATTTGGGCCATGCCAAAATCCACTCAAAATGAAGATTATAAAAATATTCCTAATTGAAAACCAAATACCAGTTTTTGAGCCTCCAAGGGGTATATATAGATAATCTCTAAACCATGATGACAAGGAAATATGCCACCTTTTCCAAAACTGTTTAATATCCTTTGAAAAAAAAGGAAACTTAAAATTTGATTTTAATTCAATCCCAAATAGTTTTGCTGTCCCAATCGCAATATCTGAATAACCACTAAAATCACAATATATTTGAAAAGAGAAATAAAATAATCCGAGTAGTAGGACACCCCCGTCCATCGATTGATAATTATTAAATACTAAATCAACCCTCCATGCTAATGAATCGGCGACTACAACTTTCTTAAATAAACCCCATAGAACCAACCTTAGTCCTTGTACTGCTTGTTGGTAGTCAAATTTTCTTATTGATAATAGTTGGGGAAGGAGATTTGATGCTCGTTCTATAGGACCAGAGATAAGTTGGGGGAAAAAACTTACAAAGGAAGCGAATGAGATAAAATCATCAGTTGGCTTGAGTCTTTTAAAGTAAATATCTAATGAATAAGACATTGTTTGGAAAGTATAAAAAGAAATCCCAATCGGAAGAATCAGATTTATAGACCAAACACTTTCTGGCTCATATCCAAACGAATGTAGCAAATCTATCCATGAATCAATAAAGAAGTTGGAGTATTTAAAAAATGCTAATAGACCGAGGTTGAAAAAAATACTAATGCATAAGTATGCTTTTTGTATCCTATTATCCCGAGCATTATAGATTTTTAATCCAGTAAAATAATCAATAATGGTTGAAAGAAAAATTAATGATAAGAATTTCCAGTTCCACCAACCATAGAAAATATAGCTGCATAGGAGAATTAATAAATTTTGAAACTTCAGGCCCTTTTTTTGTAGGACCCAGTATAATAGAAAAACTAGTGGTAAGAAAAATAGATAATCTATTGAGTTAAATAACATTAATAAAATGTAAACTAGTTATATATTATTAATTATAATTATAAATAGATGGTTTTAATAAAATCTAACCATCATCCTCCCCCAAAAAAACCTGACTAATGTTAAGTTTGTTTTTCAAGGTGCAGTTAATGATCGACCATTATCTTTGTAATTAATATTCAAAATATAAGGTGCAGCTCTTTTTGCCCAGCTTTCTGGTTTTTCATACATTCCCGCATTTTCATTCCAGCAAGATCTAAGCATATCGGTATCTATGATTCCAGGGTTCAGGGCCACACTTGCCATACCTTCAGGAAGTTCTTGCGCTAACGACTTGGACATACCTTCAACAGCCCATTTGCTAGTACAATATGGACCTACTTCTGGTGAAGTACTCCTTCCCCATGCGGAACTGAAATTGACTACTGTTCCTTTTCTTTCTTTAATCATATTTGGTACAAATTGCTTAATTATATTATGGAATCCTTTTACGTTAATATCTATTACTTTTGAAAACTCTTGCTCGGTTACATCCCATAAGGCTGCATTTTTATTTATAATACTTGCGTTATTTAACAAAAAATCCGGTGGCCCAAATCTATTTATTACATCTTTAGACCATGAGCAAACCTGCTCGAAATTAGAGATATCGACAACCTGAAAATCTGAATTTATTGTATAAGAATTAGACATCGATTCAATAGATTTAAAGCTTCGACCACAGCCAACTACTATATGACCAAGTTGAATATATTCTTTAGTTAATGCTTTGCCCAGTCCCTTTGTAGCTCCAGTAATAACTATCGTATATCTCATAGGTGATTTCCATTTAGTTATAATATCTTAATCTACCTATCCTCAAGATTACAAAAAAACCTATGAGTATAGTGCTAGATTGAAAATTAGAAAAATTATCAAAATGATAAGTTAGAATCTGTTTTAATGATTATACATCCCAGAGTACTTATTATGAATCCATTATCATTAGTCCTATGAATGCTTTGGGCAGCTACACCAGAATCAAGGAATATCTTTAGGTCCATAGTCTCTTCGCCTTCGCCCCATTTGTATAGCCATATATCTTTATTACCAAATGGGTATGTAGCAAAAACATAGCCTCCAGAATGAGTATTTTCCAATGCTATCTCCGTCCCAGCTTCAAAGTGATATAATCCTGCCAATATTGTTTCATCTATTTCATTACCTTCCTCATCAATATCTAAAATCACCGCCTTTGTTTTGGTATTACAATCACTCAAGATAGCCTTGTGTTTACATTTCTGGCCTACAATTATGTATCCATCTGAATCTTTTCTAACAATATCCATCCCTTTTTCTAGCCAATCCCCTCCATAGGTTTCTTCCCAAATCACAACACCATTCTTACCGGTTTTAACCACCCATATATCCTTGTAGTACTCAAAATTAAAAGAGCATGGGTATGCCCCATTACCATGACCTTTCTCCCCTACCATTATCAACTTCCCATCATTTGATTCAATAATCGTTCTAAATAGGTCGTCTTCACAATTACCACCATAAAATTTTGTTTTAAGAACTGAACCAGAAGGACTCATTTTCACCATAATAGCCTGTCCGCCTTTCCCCTGATTTCTTGGATCAACAACTGGCCCGCCACCAACCAGATAAAAATTTCCATTACTGTGTTCCATTACATCTTCATAATAGGGATTTTGAGAAGAATTACTTGGCATACCTATCTTTTGCCATTCTTGTGTACCATTGGCATCTGTTTTCAAGACACCTTCCCAACCAGCCCATATATACCCACCATCGCTAGTTTGAATTACGGTTCTATTGCCCCAGTAGTCTCCCATATTATATGTTTGTTCCCACTCTTTTTCACCATATGGGTCTGTCTTCATTAACCAAGCACTACCATCATTACAACCTGCAATAATATACCCACCATCAGTTGTTTGCTTAGCATCAATAGTACCAGAACAGTGATTCTCAGGTTCGACATTTTTAATGAATGTTGTCATTATTATTGATGTGTCGCAGCTTCCATCATCAAAGGTTGCATCGCTATCGTAGTTATAATAAGTACTATCTGTACATCCACAAATATTTTGCCCACCCCAACTACCAGCGCAATCTTGCTCACAATCGTTAGAGGCATCATCATCACAATTACCACAATTATCTTCAACGGAACTTCCGCCGATAATTCCTGCACAATCTTTGGACTGTCCTTCTGGCTCTTCCTCACAACTCCAAAAGGTCAAAATAATATATAATAATAAATATCTACGCATATCTAAATCTACTTATCACCCCACAAACAAAAAACCCCACGAGTGTGGGGTTTTTTTAGAATTAGATTATAAAAAAACTATTTCAGTAATAACATCTT
>CAYFIF010000089.1:0-7179 GCA_964343085.1 uncultured bacterium
AACGCTATAAAGAATGTTGGTACGAAAGCTCTAGAATCAATAATAAATGAAAGGATTCTAAATGGAAAATATGAATCCATTTTTGATTTATGCAAAAGGGTTGATTTACAAAAAGTAAATAAGAGAGTTCTTGAAAGCCTTATAATGGCGGGAGCTTGTGACAGTATAGAAGGGAATAGGGCACAATTATTTTCTGCTGTGGATGAGGCTCTTCAATTTGGTCAAAAAATCACAATAAAAAACTATGATCAGGTAAATATTTTTTCTGAAACCAGTCAAAATGATTTAATTAAAGTTCCAATACTAATTGATATAGAAGACTGGGATGACAAAAAAGCCTTAGATAATGAAAAAGAAGTTTTGGGTATGTATATATCTGGGCATCCATTATTAGAGCATTCGGATGATATTGAAGAGTTTACAACAATTGATTTTAATGAAAAGCAAAACTTTAATAAAAATGAAAAAATTATAGTTGGTGGTATGATTTCTAAAATCACTAAACGATTTGATAAAAGAAATCGCCCAATGGCTTTTTTTAATATGGATTGTCTTGGTGGGACGACTGAGGTAATAACATTTAGTGATTGTTTTGAAAGACATGAAAATGAAATTATTGAAAACAATGTTGTTTTCGTAAAGGGAACACCTGCTGACAATACAAACTTTTCTGATTTAAAATTAATCTGTGATCAGATTATACCAGTACAACAAGTTAGAAACAGTTTGTCAAATCAGCTGAATATTAAATTTACATCTCAACATACAGATCCAAATAAAATTAATTCATTAATGGAATTAGCAAAATCTTATAGGGGCTCATGTAGATTGGTTTTTCATATTGAAAATCCAGATAACCATAGGCCTATTCGTGTTTTAGCTCATAATGTTTCAGTTTCAACCTCAAAGGAGTTTATTTCTCGTTTAAGGATGCAGTTTGGAAAAGAGAATGTGTGGGTTGAATGATATTAATTCTTCAAAGATGCTCCGAGGCAAATGTTTCTGTCTCAAAAAGAATTATAGGTGAAATAAATAAAGGTCTTGTAATTTTTATTGGAGTAGAAAAAAGAGATGATGAAAAAATTGTGAGTCGCTTGGTTGATAAGATAATTAATCTTAGAATATTTAATGATAATAAAAACAAGATGAATAAATCAGTTATTGATATCAAAGGCTCTATTTTAGCTATAAGTCAGTTCACACTTTGCGGTGATTTAAAAAGAGGAAGAAGGCCAAGTTTTGTAAATGCTGCAGGACCAGAGTCGGCAAAAAATTTATATCAATATTTTATTAAAGAACTAATTAATAAAAATATTTGTGTCAAATCAGGAGAGTTTGGTGCTAATATGTCTGTTTCTTTAATCAATGATGGACCAGCAACGTTTTATTTAGATTCATCGCATATATAATCTTTACCTTCCTCCAATCAAGATTATCCACTCTAGAAGAATAAAATAAATTCCAACTATACTTTTTTCCCAGGTTTTGTTTTTAGTTGTCCAAAGCCAAAAAGAAAATAAAACAGCATTAAAAATAAATATCCATAAAGAAAGCAATCGGATACTAAAATTAAAATTGTGGTACCACAATAAGCCGATTAAAATAATTAAACCCGAAAAAAAAATTAAAAATTCCTTTATGTAATGAATTATTATAGATTTTTTTTCTTGATCCATGTTGTTATTTCCTTTTTTCAATTAAACCTAATTTACAATAACTGATAAAATCATTAAATAGGTTAGCTTACTAATAATTATGAACTAATTATGATGCGTTTTAATTTTGGGATTGATGAAAAGAAAAATTAGGATTGTCATGGCTAAACCAGGTTTAGATGGCCATGATCGAGGAATTAAGGTGTTGGCTGCTGCATATAGGGATGCGGGAATGGAGGTTATTTATCTGGGGTTACGACAGACACCTGAAATGATTGTATCAGCAGCGCAGCAAGAAGATGCTGATGTTATTGCTTTATCTACTTTAAATAATGCGCACAATACTATTTTCCCAAAAGTTTTAGAAATTATGAAACAAAAAGATTTAAATAATGTTTTACTCATTGGTGGTGGTATAATTCCCAAGAAAGATATTGAGGCGCTATATAAGATAGGAGTCAATAAACTATTTGGTCCGGGGACTCCAGTAAAAGAAACAATTAACTATATTTTAGATTGGGTAAAAAAAAATAGGCCCTAACATGGAACTTGACAATCAAATACAGCTAGAACTTTATTTCGCAGATCATTTTGATACTGTTTTATTCTCTGTTTTAGCTGATATTTATTATAGCCAGGACGATCTAAAAAGAGCACGGAGAGTTTGTGAAATTGGATTAAGGCATCATGAAAATGACATTGCCGGATTATATGTTTTGGCTCAGGTTGAAAAAGCAGAAGGGAATTTAAAAGAGACAGAAAAAATTCTAGAAAAAATATTACTTTATTGTGATGACCATCTAGCTGCAGCAGAAATGTTATGTGAGATTTATACCGTGCTTGGTAGAGCGCAATCAAAACTATTAAAAAGTTGGAAACAGCTTCTAAAAATTGATCCAATGAATCATACGGCAAATGAATTTGTAAAAAAAATTGAAGGTGAAAAGATTAAATCCAGTCTAAACAACAAAAGCCCTAAAGTAAAAAATACAATCTCTAGAAAAGAAAAAAAGCCAAAATATAAAACAAGATCTGTAAAAAAGACTGAACCTAAAATAGCACAAATTGATAAAATAACGAACCCTCTTAATGTTAGTTCGAGGCTAGCGACATTTACATTAGTTGCCGTTCTTAAGAACCAGGGGTTATTTGAACAAGCTCTTGATGTCTTGGATGTATTAGAAGGAAAAAATGAAAAGAAAGAGAAAATAGATGTTGAAAGAAAAGCGATAAAAACTTTAATAAGGAAAAATAAAGAGGCAGAATAAACAATGGACCACAGTATATATACTAAAAGGCAAGATAAATTAAAATCAATTTTGGGGATGAAAGGCCTTGATGGAATTCTTATTACAAATCTTACAAACATACGATATATTTGTGGTTTTACAGGTTCTGCAGCTTCATGTTTAATAACTCCAGTTGGTCAATATTTTATTAGTGATGGTCGTTATATTGAGCAGTCAAAAGAGCAGGTAAAAGGGTTTGAATGTTATTTAGATATGATAACCCATTTGGAACAGATAAAAAAAGAAAACCTTACTAATCCCGGATTAAAAATTGCTTTTGAAGGACAGCATGTAACATATTCATTATATAAACAAATGAAAAATCTATTCCCAGATACTAATTGGATTGATACATCAATGATTTTGGAAGACTTAGCTTCAGTAAAAGATAATTATGAAATAGACTGTATAAAAACAGCAGTCGAAGTAACAGACAGAGTATATGAAGAAATTCTCGATATGCTTCGCCCTGGTTTTAATGAAAAACAAGTAGCTAATAAAATGGTATCTAAGTACAGAAATTATGCTGAAGGCGAGGCGTATTCTCCAATTGTTGCAGGAGGACCTAATGGAGCCCTGCCTCATGCGGTGCCTACAGATAGAGAATTTCAAAATGGTGACTTTATTGTTATAGATGCAGCTGCAAAATATGGAGGATATCATGCGGACATGACACGAACCCCCCTCATAGGAAAAGCTACACAAAAACATTCTGAAATATATCAAATTGTAAAAGAGGCTCAAGAACGAGGTTGTAACAAAGCTAAGGCTGGTGTAGCTTGTAAAGATGTAGACGCTGCAACACGTGATTATATTAGTCAAATGGGATATGGTGATCATTATACCCATGGGACAGGTCATGGTCTTGGTCTTGAAATTCACACATCTCCAAGATTTAGCCCACTTAGTGATCAGGTATTAAGTGAAAATAATGTTATGACAATAGAACCTGGAATTTATTTAGCTGGTTGGGGGGGTGTCCGCATAGAAGATGATGTTATAATTAAATCAGACGGATGTGAGATTCTAAATAAAACTACCAAAGATTTAGTTGAATTAAACTAATTGGCTTTTTCCTGCAATTTTCTGCGTGGATATATATTCAAAACCTGATCTTTATGATGCAATACATAAGAATTATAAAGCAGATAATAATTTCATTTCTAAGATAGCAAAACGGACTGGTGGGCCGGTGTTAGAATTAGCTGCTGGAACAGGAAGATTAGCAAAGGGTATTTTAGACTTGGGTTTAAACTATACTGGAATAGACATTAGTAAAGAATTTCTCAGGGTTGCAAAACAAAAATACAATAAAAAGGCAAAATTTTTTAATTCAGATATGAGAAAGTTTAAATTAAAAAAAAAATATAAATTTATCTTTATTGGTTTCAATTCTTTTTTGCATTTACGAAATAAAAAAGAAGCTCTTTTATGTCTTAACTCAGTTAAGGCGCATCTGTTAAGTGATGGTGTTTTTTTGGCTTCTCTATATATACCAGATCCCTCGTTTCTATATAGAGAAGAAAACAAGTTGTTCCCCGCCTCAGAAATTTTCCAGTTTAATGGAGATGAATGTCAAATTATGGAAACAAATAAATACAATACGAAAACCCAGATGAATAGTTTGATTTGGTACATAAAGAAAAATGGTGAAATTCAGAAGGAACAATATCGTTTTGATTTAAGAATGTTTTATCCACATGAGATGGACATTATATTTAATGAAGCAGGGCTAAAAATTGAAAAAAAATATGGGGATTATAAATTTTCTTCTATTAACACATTAAGTAATATGCAAATTTATTTATGTAAGAAAGCATAAAATGAGCTCTATAAAAATGGCCATTAGGCACTTAAAAAGGGCTGATCCTGAATTAATAGATTTATTTCAAAATACACAAATAGATGAATTAACTCGGGAAAAAAACTATTTTAATTCTTTATGTAGATCAATAGTATTTCAGCAATTAAGTGGCAAAGCTGCAAAAAGAATTTTTAAAAGATTTAAAAATTTGTATTTACCAAGCCCATTCCCTGAACCAGAAGATATATTAAACTCTGATAAAAAAAGACTTCGATCTGTGGGCCTTTCAATGTCCAAAATAGGTTACTTAAAAAATCTATCTCGAAGTTTTATTCAAAATAAAAAACTTTATAAAAACTTTGGTAAACAGAGCAACAATCAAATAATAGATCTATTGACAGAAATAAAAGGGATAGGACCATGGTCAGCACAAATGTTTCTTATCTTTACTTTGAACAGATTGGATGTTTTTCCAGCAGGAGATCTTGGTGTTAGAAAAGGATACCAATTTTATTTTAATCTAGATAGGATGCCAACTAATAAAGAGATGATTACAAGGTCCCAAAAATGGAAGCCTTTTAGGAGCTATGTAAGTCTTTATTTTTGGAAAATTTTGGAAGGACCATTTGATTGGTAGATAAAAAAAACAAAATAGATACCATTTTTTTTGATATTGGTGGTGTTTTAATAAACATACATCCAGAAAGAACTTATCAATATATTAGTGACTGTACAGGAATTCCTTTAGAAAAGATAATGACTTCTTTCCCATTAGATTCTCATGAAAAATATGAGATGGGTTTGATTAATGATAGAGAGTGGTACAAAGCTGTTTATAAGTCTATGCCAAAAGGCACCATTCTTATTGAAAAAGACTTCTGGCTAGCATGGAAGCTGTTGCTTGGAGAACAAACTGATGTTATTAAAATTATTAAAGCATTAAAAAAACAGTATTCAATTTGGTTATTATCTAATACAAACCCGCGTCATATAAATCATGAAATAAAAACTAAATACGAATTCATCAATGAAATTGATGGGGCTATTTATTCCTACGATGTTGGGTGTATTAAACCAGACCCAAAAATATTTTATAGAGCAGTAAAAAATGCTGGAACTAAAATAGATAATTGCATTTTCATTGATGATCTAAAGTCAAATGTGGAGTCAGCTAAAAATGTTGGAATCAAATCCATCCAATTTATTTCAATAAAGAAATTAATTGAAGATCTTATCATTATTGGAGTTAATGGATTATGATTAAAAAATATATTTACTTATATATTTTTACTTTTTCATTGTTACATGCTACGGGGGCTTGGATGATAAATGGACGGCCTCACCCAGAATTAAAATGGAAAACTATTGTCACAAAAAACTTTGATGTTCATTACCACGAAAAAATTTTTGATATTGCACTTAAAGGGGCATCAATTGCTGAACAAATAAGACCTACTTTAATGAAACAAATGGGTATAAAAAAACTTAAAAGGTTAGATATTGTTTTTACTTCTGAGGATGAAATTTTAAATGGTTTTGCTATGCCTAGCAATAATACCATTATTTGGGTAGACCAAAATGATGCTGCCTTATGGGCAGGTGATGAAAAGTGGCTTAGAACTGTTATAGCTCATGAGCTACAACATCTTGTTTTTTTTAACGCTATTAATACATGGCTCCCTGAACCAATGAATAGTTTCTACTCAAATAACCCAGGGTGGATTGTTGAAGGCTTAGCTGAATATTTTACAGAAAAATGGCGTCCTTTTCGCTTTGATATATCTCACAAAAAGCATCTTATAGAAAACAAGTTGCATAAGATTCAAGATCCACATAATGATGGTTTTTCAAAAAGTCTATATTTAGCTGACAGATTTGGTGATTCAACAATAACCAATATATTCAATGATAGAAATAAATTACAATTATTCAATTTTTCATCATCCTTTTATAAGCATACAGGATTGACATTAAAACAGTTTAATGAACAATGGCGGATTCATATAAGTACCTACTATTATGGTATGCGATCTCAAAAAGAGAGAACCCAAGATATTGGTGAATATTATCAGCTTCCTGTTCATAATGTTTTGGCGTTTGATTATTTCCCGGATTCAATGAAAATAGCGCTTGTTGGTCGTTTAAATAAAAACCAAAAAGATTATTCCCTTATTATTGCAACTCGGGACACTGTAGCTGAAAAAAAAGAACGACAGAAAGAAATAAAAAAGAGTAAAATTGTTACCCCTAGGTTAACACCGAGATGGGAGCTACGCGAATTAGATTATGGGGTTTTTGGTCAGTTATCTATTCAAATAGATGTGTCTAACGATGGAAAATCTATTTTATATACAAAATACAATAGAAATAAAAACCAATCTATTATTTTTGATATTTGGAAAGTAGATGTTAAATCCAGAAAAAAAGAAAA
>CAYFIF010000090.1:0-7173 GCA_964343085.1 uncultured bacterium
AAGGGGCACAAGGAATAAGTCTTGATGTTGACCACGGTGTTTACCCATACACAACTTCAAGCAATACTGTGGCTGGGCATATTTCAACAGGAACAGGATTAGGCGCTCGCAATGTAGGATCTATAATTGGGGTAGTTAAATCATACCTAAGCCGGGTTGGGCAAGGCCCTTTGCCATCAGAAATCAGTGGCGATCTCGCTAATTCACTAAGAGAAAAGGGGAAAGAATATGGAACCACGACAGGTAGACCAAGAAGAGTTGGATGGCTTGATCTGGTTCAAATAAGGCAAGCTGTTAGGGTTAATGGCTTAACAGAGATAGCATTAACAAAGCTAGATATTTTAGATGGTTTCACAACTATTCCTGTTTGCGTTAACTATGAAATTAAAGGAAAAACTGTAAGCGAAATACCTGCCAGTCTTACAAAGTACAAAAATGCAAAGCCGGTATATAAAAACCTCCCCGGGTGGGATCGAATCGATCTTGAAAAATTAGACCTGGGATATGATTGTTTACCCAGTCAATTGAAGGAATATGTTGATTTTATTGAGTCCGAAATCGAATGTCCTGTAAAATTAATTTCTGTTGGTCCGCAAAGGCATGAAACTATCCTTCGGCCCTAATAAAAACCCCCTAGAAGATTGCTAAAACAAATGCCTTTTACAAAAGAGACAATAAACTTTGAAGGATTATCAAAAAAAGAAATAATTGCTAAACTAGCTGAGCTTAATATCCCCCTAACTCCAGATGAGATAAAAAAAATTCAGAATGATATGCTTGGAAGGGCTCCTTCTATACCTGAGCTCGTTCTTTTTTCAATTCAAGGCTCTGAGCATTGCAGCTACAAAAGCAGTCGCTCTCATCTAAAACTGTTTCCCACATCTGGGCCGGACGTAGTTCTTGGAGCAAAAGAAGATGCCGGTGTCGTTTCTATAGCAAAGGATAACGATGGAAATCGCTGGTGCATCGTGATGAGCCACGAATCACACAACCACCCATCACAGATTGTACCATATGAAGGCGCTGCAACTGGTGTAGGTGGAAATGTAAGAGATGTAATGTGCATGGGCGCTGAGGTTATTGCATGTACAAACTCACTCAGATTTGGAGAAATTGATCGCAATAAAACAAAATGGATACATGATGGCGTGGTGTCTGGTATTGCCGGCTACGGAAACCCCATAGGAGTTCCTAACATTGGCGGTGATATTTATTATAATAAAGGATATAATGAAAACTGCCTAGTAACACTCGTTACACTGGGTATTGTAAGAGAGGACCAAATTGTGCATTCATATGCTCCAAAAAACGCCGATGGCCATGACTTAATAATTGTTGGGAAGCCGACAGATAACAGCGGCTTTGGTGGCGCTAGTTTCGCATCTTTAGAACTTGAAGAGGAAAAAAAAGAAAAGAATAAAGGAGCAGTTCAAGAGCCAAATGCCTTTCTTGAAAGGCATTTGTTAAAGGCAACTTACGCCTTGTTCGAAATTCTTAAAGAAAAAGATCTCATTAGCAATGTCGGGTTTAAAGATCTCGGTGCCGGTGGGGTCGCCTGTGCAAGCGTTGAGCTTGCAGAAACTTCTGGGTATGGAGCGGAGGTTTGGCTTGACAGGGTTCATGTGGGAATGGAAAATTTACACCCATCAGTTTATTTATGTAGTGAAACACAAGAGCGTTTCATGTGGGTTGTTCCTCCAAAACTAACCTCCTTTATTCTTAAACATTACAATACTGTTTTCGATCTGCCTGGAGTTAGCTCGGGTTCAAAAGCAAGTGTAATCGGGAAAATCCGTGATAATGGGAGATATGTCGTTCATTATAAAAATGAGGTGATTGTTGATGCACAAGCAAATCAAGTAACAAAAGGGTTCTTATATGATAGAGAATATGCACCTCCAAATTCAATCCGTAGTGAACCATCTATAAAACATCAAGAAGATTGTAATAAAACCCTATTAAAAATGTTGTCTCATGAAAACATGGCCTCCAGAAAACCTGTCTATGAAACTTATGATAAACAAGTTCAAGGCCGTACCATTCTAGAGGCTGGGACTTCAGACTCTGGAGTTATGGCTCCATTTAATTCAGATAGATTCCCCGAAGAAATAAGAAATGTCGGAATTGCTCTATCAACGGACCAAAACCCAAGGTATTGCGAAATAGATCCCTATTGGGGCGGCGTCAATGCAGTAGTAGAAGCAATGAGAAATGTATCCGCTGTAGGCGCCTCACCACATGCCATATCTGACTGCCTTTGCTTTGGAAACCCTGAAAAACCAAATCAAATGTGGGAGTTTGTTGAGTCTGTTCGTGGCATATCTGAAGCCTGCAACACAATTACTCTGAGAAACCACCCAGAATCGCCTACGCCAATAATTGCTGGAAATGTAAGCTTCTATAACGAATCTAGAAACGGGCCAATCCCGGCAAGCCCAATTGTTAGCTGCCTGGGAAAACTAGAAAACATATCTAAAATAATCCCTATGGGCTTTCAGAGCACAGGCTCTTCTATATTTATGATCGGACCTAGAAAAAATGAATTGGGCGGGAGTTTATACTATCAGCTTCAAAACGAACTTGGGTCTAACATTCCAAAACCAGATTTAGATCTTGTAAAAAAAGAAATCTTTACTCTTTTAGATGCTGTTGATAGGGGTTTAATAATTTCCTGTCATGATATAAGCGATGGTGGAGCGGCTTCCTGCCTTGCAGAAATGACTTTTGAAAACCTAATTGGGTGCAAGGTTTTTATTCCGGGAGATTTTTCCCCAGAGATTCTTTTGTTTAGTGAAACAGGTGGGTTTATATTTGAATGTTTATCTAAAAATACTGACAAAATTAATGATTTCTTTTTGTCCAAGGATATGCCTGTGTTTTTTATAGGAAAGACCAAGCCAGAAAAAACTATTCAGATTCAAAACCAAATTTCATTATCAATTGAAAAAGCTTTTGATCATTGGCAACATGGTTTAAGGTCTAAATTATGAAAAACAAAAAAATAAACTATCGCCAAGCTGGTGTTGACATTGAAGCTGGAAATAAAGCAGTTCAATTGATTAAAGAAAAAGTTAGATCTACATTTTCGCCAAATGTATTAACTGAGATAGGTGGCTTTGGCTCTTTATACGATCTTGGTTCTGTAATTAAAGATTATGATCAGCCGGTTTTGGTACAAAGTATAGATGGGGTCGGCACAAAAACTATTATAGCTAGAAAAATGAAAAAATGGGATACCATCGGCATAGACCTCTTAAGCGCAGCTGCAAACGACATAATAGTTATGGGAGCTCGTCCGCTAACCTTTCTTGACTACATAGCAAACGACAAACTGATGCCTAATGTTATAAATGAAATTATGACCGGAATAACAAAAGGATGTCAGGAAACTGGTGTTTCTATAGTGGGTGGGGAAACAGCAGAAATGCCCGACACTTACCTCCCTGGAGAGCATGATCTTGTTGGTGTTATTACGGGAGTAGTAGAAAAAAGTAAAATTATAACTGGAAAATCTATTACCCTAAATGATGTTATTCTTGGTCTCCCTTCTAGCGGGCTTCACACTAATGGATATTCCCTAGCCAGAAAGTTGTTTTTTGAGATTGAAAACTATAAAACAAATAGCAAAATTCCCGAGCTCGGTGCGACAATAGGCGAAATTTTATTAGAGCCACATATCAACTATACAAACCACGTTAAATCGCTTTTAGATAAAAAGTTAGATATAAAAGGAATAGCGCACATTACAGGCGGTGGTTTACTTGAAAACATTCCTAGAATTTTACCCGATCACTATGATGTCATAATTAAAAAACAGTCTTGGCCCAGCCTGCCTGTTTTCAAAATTATGAAATCAATTGGGAATATAGATGACCTCGAAATGTTTAGAACTTTTAATATGGGAATTGGGCTGGTTATAATTGTTTCTCCATCAGAAGAAAAAGAAGTAAAAAAAACTTTAGAACCCTTATCCGCTGTGTACAATATCGGACACGTGATTAAGGGAAATAAAAAATTGCGGCTTGCTTAGATTAAAACAGTGAATTTTAAAACCTTTTTAATGTTTTTTTTGTTTTTTTTGTCGGTTGCATACAGCAAATCATATTTAGAAAACCCAAACCTTGACTCACTTAGATATAAAAAAGCAACCGCAATTAGAGCTGTTGAAGAACCAATTATTGATGGAAAACTTAATGATCCTGTTTGGAATTCTGCTACCCCAGTCGTTGAGTTTTTTCAAATTGAACCCATTGAGCTCGGAGCACCATCAGAAAACACAGTTGCAAAACTTTTATATACCGATAAAGCTATCTACGTATCTTTTGAGTGTTATGATTCATTTCCAGAAAAAATAAAAGCTCCTTTGGTTCGTAGGGATAGTTGGATGTATGGCTTTGGAGACCAATCTGATTGGGTGGGCATTGGCGTTGACTCTAAGAACAACGATTATGATGGTTATTTTTTCGGCTTAAATGCTTCAGGAGCAAAAATAGATGTTTCGGTTTCGGGACACATGAATTTTGATCGAAACTGGGATGCGGTTTGGCGTTCTGGTGTTAATATTAACGAAAATGGATGGACAGCAGAGTTTGAAATCCCTTTTGCTGTTTTCCAATTTGAGAATTCAAAAGATGTTGTCTGGGGGATCGAATTTACAAGAGGGCACCATAGAACCCAGGAGGTTCATAAATGGCCAGGGCATGGAAAATCTGCACGGGGCAACATATATCGGTTGGGTGTTTTAGTTGGGATAAATAACATACCAAATCCCAGACAACTTGAGCTTCTGCCATTTTCTCTAAGCGGTAAAAAAGAAAAAGACTACAGTTCACAAATTGGCCTGGACGCTCGGTATGGAATCACGCCTAACTCTATAATGAAAGTCACTTTAAACCCAGATTTTGGACAGGTAGAGGCGGATCCATCAGTCCTAAACTTAACAGCCTTCGAAACTTTTTATGATGAGAAAAGACCTTTTTTTTCTGAGGGTTCTGATTTTTTTAGTGAAAGGCTTGAGCTCTTCCACTCAAGAAGAATAGGCAAGGAAGCAAACTATTTTTTGCCTGAAGAAGGCGAGCCTCAAAGCCCTATAGAGAACACTACAATATTGGGCGCTATGAAAGTTTTAGGAAGTACAGAATCTGGATATAATTATGGATTTATTGAAGCAATTACAGATGAAAAAAAAGTAAACTGGATATATAACTCGGGTGATTCCTCCATAATCGTTGAACCATTGACATACTATAGTGTCGCAAAAATAGAAGCTCCTATTATAAACAAGGTATCCCGGTTCGGTATAATGGCAACAGATGTTAAAAGAAGAAAAAACCCTGGTGCAACCGTAGCTGGCGTGAACTGGAACCTCGGTTTATTAGACAATCGATTGTTTTCAAATGGACAAATAGCTCAATCTAATAAGGAAGGGGAAATTGGTACAGCCTGGCGATTTAATATTGGTTACACAGACCCTAAATGGTGGGAGGCTCGTTTTTGGTATGGAACATATGATAATAAATTTGACATTAATGACATCGGATATCTGCGAAGAAACAACCTAAGTTGGATCGGAGGAAGAATTGAACTAAGAAAACAAAACCCCTGGTGGGTCTTTTTATACAATGATATTGAGCTTAAATATATGGCCGAGTGGAGAGGAGATGGTTTAGGCCTAGATAAAGAATTGGAGCTAGAGCAAAACAACCTTTTATCAAACTACTGGAGCTTCGGTTTTTTTAGCATGCTCAACTTTCCAAGCTATAACGATGATGATGTTTTTAGATCCGATTTGGCTTGGGAATATGAAACAGAAATGTCAGGCTACATTGGACCAACTATAAAAACCGATCGAAGAAAAAAAATCATATTCGACTCTGATTTCGGAATCGGATACGGTAAAAAACGTGGGTATGGATATAGAGCAAGCATTGGAGTAAACATTCGCCCAATAACACCATTAAATATTAATATAGAATTGGTGCAAGACTTAAGCCCGGCCTACATGCAGTGGGTTGATATTCTTGAGCTACCTCAAGACACAGTAAGGGTATATGCAAACTCTAAACAGAAAACAAGAGACATAAACCTAAGGCTAAACTGGACATTCTCGCCCGAACTAACGCTAGAATGTTTTTTACAACCCTTCTACGCAAATATGAATTACAATAAATATTTTCGGCTCGTCGATCCCCGCACTATGAATCTAGAAAGATATGATTATCTTTTTAATAATGAAGACCCTGGTTTTTTAATTAAAAACACTATCGGGACGATGGTTTTAAGATGGGAGTACAAACCGGGCAGCACTATATATCTCGTTTACAATATTAACAATAGTAAATATTACTCTGGTGAAACCAATGAATGGAATAATAGTTCCAATAATGCTGTTTTTATTAAATTTAATTATTGGTTAAAAATTTGATTCTGTTTAATTCAGGAATTGTTAAGACACAAAAAACAGAATCTGGTTTTTTAAAAACAAGTTTTATCTTTTTAGGCCCTTAGCGCATTCCAATCGCCTTCAATAGCTAAAGTCATCCCATTCTGTTGAAGATTAACAAAAAGCGTTTTCCCCGAGGGTGAAAAACATGCTCCAGCAAATTCTGCTCCCGAGTAAGAATTTTGGGCGATTAGATAGGGTGTCCCATTGGGTCTAAGCCCCCAAAGTCTATTTGTTTTTGAATTATCTTCACAAACAATTACATCACCCCATGGGGCGAAAGTAATGTTATCAGGCATATCAAGCGTCTGTTCCATATCCATTTCCTGCCAAAGTTCTATAATATCATCAGCTGAATATTTAGTTGGGCCTGGTGTATATCTCCAAATTTGACCTTTTTTCTTAGGCCCTCCAGATGTACAGGTTATATATATAGAGCTGCCATCAGATGCAATCCCCTCGCCTCTTGCAAAAAAGGATGCTCCTTTTTTTGCCCCTTTTTTGCGTAAAGAATCATCTCTGGAATCAACATCTTTAAGAGGAACCCACTTAACTTTATACCTAACGCCTTTGAGATAAAATTTGTTTTTCCAGTTCCTGGTGTCTTGAGGGTGCCCTTCGATAGACAAAGCAAAAAGTTTTCCCGCAGAAAGGTCACCTGTTTTATCCGGTATAAATCGATATATCAAACTTTTGCTTCGGTCTTCAGTTAAAAATGCGTCTCCTGTAGC
>CAYFIF010000091.1:0-7150 GCA_964343085.1 uncultured bacterium
ATTACCATAATTTCAGAACCACATTCCTTCTTAATTTTATTTTTTAAGGTTTGAATTAAAGATTCACCGTCCTTGACTTTTCCTCCTGGGAACTCCCATAAGCCTCCTAGCATCGAATTAATCTTTCTTTTTTGAATAAAAAATTTGTTCTGTCTCCAAATCAAACCAACAGCAACTTTAAAATCAGGTATTTTTTTTTTGATTAATTTAATAGGGTATTTTTCTGGTTCCCCTATTAAATAGGCTTTGCAACTATTATTTATAGGGCATTTATTACAATTTGGATTTTTTGGAGAACAAATAATAGAACCAAGATCCATCAAAGCTTGGTTAAAATCTCCAGGACGAGAACTTGATATCCAAAATTGAAGTTTATTTTTTATACGTTGAAAATTCCTGGAAGTTATTTTTTTAATTCCTAAATACCTGGATAAAACTCGTCTTACATTTCCATCAATCGCGGGAATTTTATGTCCAAATGCAATCGACAATACTGCGGAAGCTGTGTATTCACCAACACCAGGTAAAGAAATAAATTCCCCCCAATTTTGTGGAATAGTTCCGTGATACTTATCTAAAACTATTTTAGCCGACTTATGAAAATTAATGCATCTAGAATAATACCCTAATCCTTCCCAATTTTTTAATAATATAGAAATATTTGATTTTGCTACATCAATAAGTGTAGGAAATGTTTTTATCCATTTATTATAATATGGAATTACTGTTTTAATTTGTGTTTGCTGTAGCATTATTTCAGATACCCAAATTTTATAAGGATCTTTGGTTAACCGAAATGGTAGCACTCGATGGTTCTTATCATACCACGAAAGTAATTTTACTGAACTGTTTTTAGCTTGCATAACACAAATTAATTTTTTAGCTCTATCTTCGAAATTAGCCAGTGAAGTGACGAAAATTGATCATTCAACTTTGTTCTTTGAATAGAATCAATTTCATCATCAAAAACAAAATCAAAGTCATCTATTTTTTTCTCTAAGTTTTTTTGAAATATCTCACCTTTAGATGTTAGCCTAACACACACAACCCTATTATCATGCTCACTCCGATCACGAACTACCCATCCTTTTTTTTCCAATCCTATTATCAAACGAGTAGCTGTGCTATTATCAATACCAAGTCTTTCAGAAATCCTTGACATATCAATCCCATCATCTTCAATAATTGATATAGCAAGAATTTGAGGAAAAGTAACATTTGAAAAATTTAATTTCCTTTTAAAAACTGATTGCAGCGAGACCAATAATGAAAATAATAACTCTCCATAATTCATGATTGCAAATTACAAATAAAAAGAGTTTCTAAATTATTTTTTTGTCAGACTCATCAATCTTTGAGCATGGTCTTTATAAAACTGGATAGATTGGTCATCTATATTTTTTAAATTTAATTTATGCCCAATTATATTCCAGTGATCCATAATTAAAGGTCCAATTGAATACCATCTACCTGGTAATAGTTCCATATCTTTTTGAAAAGGAACAATTAATTCCGGACCGTTAATTCCAGTTTTAGGCCCATCCATTGATACCGTATTTACCAATCCATCATTTTCATACCAAGTAGAATCAGTTTCCAAACCATCTTCCCAATAACCTTTCCTCTTACCTATAATTCGTGCTCTTGCTTGAATTAGTAAAGATGCATCTTTTTGGGGTGAGTGCCAATCATTCTTGATGTTTTTTTTTGTAATTGAAGTAGAAATAGAAAAATAGTAAACATCATTTTTTAATATTGCATAATTATTAATCTCTTTAGCTCCAATTAATGATAAATCCCAAGAACTAATATTTCTTGTACCCCAAGCGTAATGTTGACGAATCCTTTCTAGGTATTTACTCCATGATTCATTTTTAATTTTTGAAAAACCCCATTGCTCTAGATCAAAATTATAAAAATCTGTGCCAATCACTCCTGCCAGTCCTATAAAATACTGTATAAAAGGGAAAGTTTTATTTACGTGGTCCAATAAGGTTATTCCATTGTGTGGTGTTGATATAGTAGAAATACTATAAACCCAATTATTATTTATTTCACCTAATAATATAGAACTCTCTTTATTTTTTTTCAGACTATCAACATATATAACATTTGTCAATAAATAATTTAAAACCCTAGCTGTTTGCCCGCCCATGCTATGCCCAATTATGTGGATAGGATTTTCATGATTCCATTGTGGATAAAGCCCTTCATAAAATTTCCCTTTTGGTTTTTGTATAATTTTATGTTCTTTTGAATGTCCACTTCCATAATCAACTTGCCCACCCTTTATTTGGTAAAAAGCCTCGATCGCTCTATCCCAATTAGAAGATATTGGCCCAACTGAAACTTCAAAAATTGTATAACCTTCACTTCTAAGCGAATCACAAATATTATTATTGCCTCCCCAATAATTATAATTGCCCATTTCATTTGTTCCCCAACCTAAAAATCCATGAATAAATACAATTGGATAATTGTTTTTACTAAAAACAAAACCAAAAATCATAAAAAGAATGATAGCTTTTCTCATTTAAATTCTATTTCGAAAGAAATCCCATTATATAAAACACCTGTTCCAAGAAAAAATGATGAATAAAGTATTTCAATTGAATTAACATTGTAGGACAGACCAATACCAGATGCTCCAAAAAATGAATTCCATAAGGTTTGTCCTGTATTTTGCCTGATTTTATTTAAGGAAGTCCCAAACATAAAATCTAAGTGTGAATTTAATTTTACCTTAAAACCAAGATTTGTATTGTCAAATTTTTTATTTGAGTTGATTAAAACATCAAAAAAAACATTCATAGGCAAATACATTAATTTTTTTTCTAAACTAATTACAATTTCTTCAGGAAGCTCCCCTTGAGTTTTAGATTTACCTGCAAATATTTTACCGTAATTGTTTAGACTCGCTCCTAATTTCAAGTCCAATGGGTTAATGTTCAATTGTAACCCTAAAGAAATAATTATCGCATTAATTTGTCTCTGGTCTAATCTAGATCTAAACCAAGAACCTATTATTCCCCATCTTAAATCATCAGATATCCAACTCCTTGAGATACAAAAATTAACCCATGTATCTGAAGAACTATATTTTTCAGTTGGGATAGCCTCTTCAGTATATCCATCAAAGGTCCCATATGACAAATTTTGAATGGTTAATCCCAGTATCTCCCTTTCTTTTGGAAAAGTTATCGCTAGACTTTGAGCAATAATATTTGAAGGATAACGAATTAAACCAGAATAAAATGATTTTTTTAATTTTATAGATGCTGGGTTATTGCGATTTGTTAATGGCGAAAAAGATAAATACCCAGAACCACCTAAGGCCATTCTATAAGGCGACGACCACGATTTAAAACCTGGGAATGCTGTATTTGAAAAAACGGTGTAAAATTGAAAAAAAATGATGATTACATAGATTGATTTTCTCATATATTATATAAGACTAAGTGGGTCAAAAAAGATTTTGGCTCTATATGCAGATGAATTAACACCAGTTTGCAAGTTTTTATAGTTATTTATAATGAACCTATGCAATAAGGATGAATTGAAATCAATTGTTTTATCTGATTTAAATACGATTTGAAATCTATAATTGTTTTTTAGTTTTTCCAGATAACAAGGAGTAGGACCAAGAATTTCTAACCCCTCGTAAAAACCCGAGATTGATGAAAAAAACTCCTTTGTTTTTTTCTCAACCCCGTTGTAGTTATTTCCACTAAACTCTATTTTTGCCAACCAGCTATAAGGGGGATAGTTCAACTCTTTACGCTCACTAAGAATAGATTCATAAAAGTTTTTTATATCTAGTTCAGAAGCATATTTTATTACTGGGTTATCTGGCATATAGGTTTGCAATACAACTTCACCTAATTTATTTTCCCTTCCAGCTCTGCCTGAAGCTTGATAAATTAATTGAAATATTTTTTCACCGGATCGAAAATCAGGTAAATGTAAACCTATATCAGCATTAACAATCCCGACTAATGTTGCATTTGGAAAGTCTAGCCCTTTTGCAATCATTTGCGTACCTATTAAAATATCAACAGCCCCATCAGAAAACTCGCTTAATATTTTAGTAATACCTTCTCCTTTTTTTCCTGTATCTAAATCAAGCCTTTTTACGCTCGAGTTCGGAAACATTTCAGTCAATATTTCTTCTACTCTCTGTGTGCCCGTGCCTGAAAACAATATTTTATCACCTCCACATTCAGAACATTGATCTTTCTTTTTTACTTCATAAAAGCCACAAAAATGGCAAGTCACTTTTTCACCTTGATTATGATATGTCAAAAAAACTCTACACCGTGGGCACATCAATATATTACCACAATCCAAACATTTAATGATTGGAGAATATCCACGACGATTATGTAATATAATTATTTGTTCATTATTTTTTAATCTCTGTTCAATTTTATCTTGAAGTAAGCCTGAAAAAACCATCCCTGCTTTTCCAGAATCCTCCCCCTCAGATATCATATCCACTACGTGAACTTTTGGATATTTAGCGGATCCGTATCTTTTGGGTAAACTAATATATTGAAATTTTCCCTTTAAATAATTATAATAACTTTCAAGACTTGGAGTAGCGCTAGATAAAACTATGGTGGCATTATCTATTTTCGCCCGCATTATTGCAACATCTCTTGCGTGATAACATGGAGAGGGTGAATCTTGATAAAACGAAGATTCCTGTTCTTCATCAACAACTATAAGACCGAGTGATGATATCGGTGAAAATATTGCACTTCGAGCTCCAATTACTACTTTTATACTTCCACTAAAAATTCTTTGCCATGTATAATTCCTCTGTGTTCGCGAAAGCTTGGAATGCCATAGGGCTACCTTATCACCAAAAACAGATCTAAAACGACCTGATATTTGAGGTGTTAATGAAATTTCCGGCAAAAGAATTATAGCATTTAAATTTTGTTCTAAACAATATCTGACTGTCCCAATATAAATTTCAGTTTTCCCACTTCCTGTAACACCATGTAATAAATATGAATTATATTTTTTATTTAGAATAGAAGAATTAATCTTATTTATTGCTTTTTTTTGATCTTTGTTAAATACTATTTTTTTTTGAATTGATGGGAAAAAAAGATCTTCTGTATTTGGTAAAACATTTTTTTGAAAAAGATGAATAAAACCTTTCTTTTGTAACTCTTGACAAACCTTTAACGGATTAGACATAAACTTACTAAGTGTTTTTACTGCAACTGAACCTTCACATTCATCAATTTTTTTTCGAGCCAAATATTGCTTAGGCGATTTTACTTTTAAATTTTGATAATCTTTATTAGAGGTTTTTCTAATAAACCAAATTTTTTGGGGGCTATATTTAGTATTTAAACCCGATGGAAGTACTAATTTAATAACCTGACCTATCGGAGAAAGGTAATAATTGCTCATCCATACAATTAACTTCCATAAGCTTTTTGAAAATAGAGGTTTTTCATCAACAATTTTTAAAATAGGTTTTACTTCACCTTTATATTTTGTTGTTTCTTTAATTTTTATTACAAACCCATCAGCTTCAGAATTGCGAAAATGCACCTTAACTCTAATGCCTATCTGTATCTTGCTCTTTAATTCTATAGGAATTTTATAAACAAATGTCTTGAAACTTGAAATTGGGAAGGTAATGTCTACGAACATTACCAATTTGTATTAAAAGTAGATTTTAATCTTATCAATTTTAATTGATTAAATATATTTTCTATGCCTTTATAACATATACTTTTAGATCGCCTGATAAATTATCATCAATAATTATAGGAATATGATAAATACCCAATGATTTTATTGGTTCTTCTAAAATAATTGAATTCCTATCAATATTTATTTTGTTTTCTTCAAGCGCTTTTTTTATGTCTATATTAGTTATTGAACCAAACATTTTATCATCATCCCCAACCTGCGCTGAAATTGTAATTTCTAATTTAGAAATTTTATCAACTAATTTTTGTCCTGCTTCGGTTAATCTTGATTTTCGACGTTCACTTACCTGTTTTTTCTCAATAGCGATCGCTAAATTTTTTTTTGATGCTCTAAGAGCCAACCCTTCAGGTATTAATTTATTTCGAGCAAAACCAGGTTTGACCTTAACAATGTCTCCAGCGGTACCTAACCCATCGATATCTGATAATAAAATAATTTCCATTATATAAAAATCTCCTTAAATCTATTAATCATTTGCTCTTTCAATATAAGCCATCAAGGCTATAGAACGAGCCCTTTTAATGCTTTTTACTAGCTTCCGATGCATCTTAGAACTAGTCCCTGTTACTCTCCGAGGCATTATCTTACCCTGATCATTTACAAACCTACGAAGCAATTTAGTATCTTTATAATCAATATCAGTTATTCCATTCTCTTTGAAATAACAAAATTTCTTACGATTCTGAAATGTCATTTTCTTCCTCCTTTTCTATTTCATTTGTGTCCTCTTCTATACCTTCCCCCACTTCATTTAATTCGCTATCTAGAGGAGTGCTTTCATTTTCAGTCGGCTTCGCCGCATCAATATTTTCTTTTGAAGAGGTTTCATTATCCTCAATTGGTTCATCTTCATCTGTTATTAATTTTTCATTATAAACTTCTGGCGCTGAATTCAAAGCAACTGTCATATGCCTCATAATGTTAGCGTTCAACTTCATCCATTTATTAAAACTAGGCATCTTAGAAATATTGTCCGACTCAAATTGCAATAAAATAAAAAGACCATATTTCTGTTTTTCTATTTGATATGCTAACCGTTTTTTGCTCCATATATAATGATTGATTATTTTTGCATTAAGCAATCCTTTTAGTTCTTTTTCAATTTCCTCTTTACACTTATCTACTGTATTAGAATCATAGTTAGTATTAACAATATAAATTGTTTCATAGTACCGCATAATTTCTCCTTTATATTTTCGTAAGCAGCGGGGCAATAACCAATGAAACCACTGACATTAATTTAATTAAAATATTTAACGATGGTCCTGAAGTGTCCTTAAATGGATCGCCTACAGTATCACCGACAACTGCTGCTTTATGTGCATCAGACCCTTTTGAAAGCAATTCCCCATCTATGGTGACTCCTTCTTCTATCATTTTTTTCGCATTATCCCAGGCACCACCAGAATTTGAT
>CAYFIF010000092.1:0-7118 GCA_964343085.1 uncultured bacterium
TAAAAATTTATTTATTTTTTTTAGAATCATATCTATACCACTTTCAAGTGAAGTATCTTTATTTGACTTTAGATTAGTTTTGGCTTCTTTTATTCTATATAAATCATCTATGATCGGTAAAAAGCCTCTAATGATATCTTGGCCATCATACTTAAGAAGATCAGAAAATTCATCAGCTTTTCTCCTTCTATAGTTATCATATTCAGCTTTTAATCTTAAGTGCTTATCCTCAAGTTTATTACTTATTTCCTTTAGATCCTTAATTTGTCTATTTAATTTTGAAACGGTAACATTATTTTTTTTCTCTTTCGGGGCCTCTTTTTTTGCTTTGATATTCTTCTTAGACAAAACAACGTTCTCCTTAGTTTAAACTTATTATTATTTAAATTTTTATATCAAATTATATTTTATTTAAGAATACTGCTAGTAGCGCGATAACTACTAAATAACGTAATAAAAACAGACAGCATAATTAACCATATCCAAATAGCAGGATCTACGCTAATTCGTATTCCCCAGTTTGTAAAATTTGATAAAATATAATTAATTAATCCAATACAAGATAGCATACCAGGAATCGATAAAATAGACGATATAAGTCCAATGATAATACCCTCAAATAAAAATGGCATTTTAATAAAAAGATTTGACGCTCCAATGAGTTCTAAAGATTTTATTAAATCTTTTCTGGAATAAACTGAAAGTTTGATTGTATTATATATTATTAGAACTGTTACAAATATTATAATACCAGCTAAGTAAGGCAACTTATCCAAGATTCGATAATATGTTCTTTCAATCTTTTTAATCAGATTGCCTTGGTATTTTACTTCTTCAACTCCATTCATCCCATTAATTTTTTTGACAATGGGTCCAGCCTTAATGGGATCTTCACTACTCCTCACTAGATTTATAACAGCACTTACAGGTAATGGATTGTAACCCAAAAGAGTTATGATATCTTCTCCAAACTGGTCTTTAAAAATTCGAATAGCATCTTCTTTCTCAATTAGAGTAGCAGTTCTAACACCCGGTATTTTTTTTATTTTATGAATAACACCTATAGCCTCTTCATTCGCAAAATCAGTTCTGAAAAAAACTTCAATCTTATATTTTGCTCTTAAATATTGGAGGATTTTATGGGTATTGTTACCAGCTGTTGCTAATAAACCAATAAAAACAAGCGTTAGGAATAAAGAAAATACAGCGGTAAATGAGGTTATTTTGTGTCTCCAAATATTTTTCATACCTTCAACATTCAAATATAAAAATTTATCAATCATGCTGCTCTTAAAATTCCATCTTTAAGCTCTAAAATCCTTCTACCTCTTCCTTTAATTAAGTTATAATTATGAGAAGCCATTAGAATCGTTGTACCCATTTCATTAATTGTCTCTAGGAGCCTAACTAATTCAAATGATGCAACAGGATCTAAATTCCCAGTTGGTTCATCTGCCAATAAAATATTAGGTTCTTTTACTATTGCTCTTGCCAAACATGATCTTTGCTGCTCACCACCAGACATCTGTGAAGGAAGATGAAATTTTTTGTTAGTGAGACCAACTAATTCTAAAGCCTCATCAATACGATCTGCGATTTCTCTTGATGGCAAACCCTGTACATGTAAAGGTAATGCTAAATTTTCAAATAAGTTTCTATCTGTTAATAATTTATAATCTTGAAATACCATCCCAATATCTAACCTAGCCTTGGGCTTTTTCTTTTTAGTAATTTTATTTGAAGAGAATTTACCAGTATTCACTATACCGGAATCAGGTATTAAATCAAAATAAATAAGCCTCATTAGAGTTGTCTTTCCTGAACCTGTTGGTCCGATTAAAAAAGCAAATTCTCCATCATCAATTTGAAAGCTAAGATTCTTTACGCCGCTGTCATTATTGTGACTATATGATACATTCTGGAATTCAATCATCATCAAAATTTATGAATTTGCAATAAGAATGATAAGAATAATCAATAAAAATTATCTATTTGTTTAAAATTGTCTAATTTAAGATATGGATGGTAATATTATATTTGACTTTTTATTTGTTTTTATATCGATAATTATGCTCTGGAAAGGAGCAGATTGGCTTGTAGACTCTGCAGCCGAAATTGCACACAGTCTAAAAGTTTCTGATCTAGTCATCGGCCTAACAGTAGTCGCATTTGGAACTTCTGCACCAGAATTTGCTGTAACAATTAGCGCAGCAATAACAGGAAAATCTGATATTTCTATTGGAAATGTTATTGGATCAAATATTTTTAATTTGGGATTTATACTTGGAGGTACTGCGATAATAAGACCTATAACTACGACACCTAAGCTTTTTTATAGAGATGGTTTTTTTCTTTTGATAACTACTGCATTGATATTTTTACTTTTTTTTGGATTTAATGGTTACGATACTAATGATTCATACTCTAAAATTGAGGGTGGAATCTTATTTTCCTTACTGTTCTTCTATGTTGCCTTTCTATTTATCAAAAAAGATCCACCAGAGGAGGTACATCCTAAGGTAGCAAATTTTAAATCCTATATCTTGTTACTAATTGGCTTATTTTTGATTGTTTTTGGTGGCCATTTAATGGTTAAGCATGCTATAGTCATAGCAGATCACTATAATGTACCAGAGTGGGTGATTGCTGTAACAATAGTTGCAGCCGGAACGTCTGCCCCCGAATTTGCTACTTCCATAACTGCAGCTCTAAAAGGAAGACACGGAATAGCTGTGGGTAATTTAATTGGAAGCGATCTATTTAATTTACTAGGTGTTCTGGGTTTGGCTGGAATAATAAGCCCCTTATCTCCTATTCTTCTTGAGCAGTCTATTTTCGGAAGCGTATTTTTATTGGTTTTAATGGTCGGTCTGACTCTTTTCATGATAAGGACAAATTGGAAAATCAGTCGATTAGAAGGTGCAATATTAGTCTCGATTAATTTATTCAGATGGTACCTTGACTTTGCTATTTCGTGAGCTTAAATATATAATTTATTTTTGTCTATATATTCCCATACCGGTAGGGTTACCATATAACGTATTGTTTTATTTTTAACCCATCTTGCGCGAATATTTCTAGAAGATATCTCAAATCTTGGGATATTCGAAAAGTGAACTCTGCGTAAAATCCAAGGTGCTAAGTCACTCGGTCTAAAACCAGGCCTAATTGCAACAATCACATTACATTCTTTTAAGATCTCTCTCGGCTTTTTCCAAGAATGAAAATCTAGTAATGTGTCACTTCCAATTAAATAATAGCAATTATTCTTAGATAAGTTCAATTCAGTTTTTATATCTTTTATTGTATCGATAGAATATGAAACTCCGCCCCTTCTCAATTCAATATCAGATATTTCAAAATTAGGATTTTCTCGTACCGCTAGATTTAACATTTCAACTCTATTTTGGACTGGTGAAATATTATTTTTGTGCGGTGGTTTATAAGCTGGAACAAATAAAACTTTATCGAAAGATTCTTCCTCAAAAATAGTTTGAGCTAATAAAAGATGACCAATATGCGGAGGATCAAAAGTACCACCAAAAAGACAAATCTTCATATTAGATATCTTTTTTTTCGATTATTTTTTGGGCCTTCAATATTTCATTTTCTGCTTCTAGATAGAGGTCACTTAATTTCAGTTCAGTTTTAAATTTATTTAGGTGTATCTTTGCATTTTTAATATCTAAATCCCTTGCGTATGCTTTTATAATCCACAATCTAGAGTCATCAATCATTTCGGTATCATAATATAGATTCGAAATTTCTTCAAAAACCAATCTTGCTGATTCAAACTCATCCATCTTCATATATAGAATTCCTGTTTCAAAAACTTTTTGGCTAAGCTTTTCTCTCATATATTTCATAGAAGTTAGAACTTCATTTTTATATTTAGATTCTGGATAATCATCTAAAAATTCTTGATATCTGTCCAATGCTTTATTTGTGTATGTCTGATCATGATAGTATTCTGGTGATTCAATTTTATAGGCCTCACAAATTTTAAATTTTGCTTCTTCTACAAACGGGCTATATGGCATTTTCCGCGTTAATTTTTCATATTCAGAAATTGCGAGAATATATTCTTTATTGTAATAGTAAGATTCCGCTAGGTAAAATTGTGCATCATCGCCCAAATCAGTGCCTGATCCTCTAATTATCACCGAAGTAAACTCATCCTGAGCTCTCAAATATTTTTCTCGTTTAAAAAATTCCATACCATTATTAAATTTTTCTTTTATCGGACTTTCAAAAGAATTTGTTTTTGAAGCACATGATAAATAAACCAAAACAAATATATATAATAACCTGCACATTTAACAATTTCTAGAATACTATTGAAAGTGAAATACCACCAATTCCTAACTTAGAATAAGGACTATATAATAAACCTATATCTGCATCCATCAAATCATCTGATTTTTTATTTTTTTGAGCCTTTCTTTGGTTGGAAACTACAGCCTCTAAACCACTAATAACATGATTAAAAAGTACCACGCTTATACTATAATTTGCGTAACGTTTCAATCGGTTTGAGTCCTCTCTTTTTAATAAATATTTTTGTTTAAGTGGCGTTTTAATTACAATCTCAGTACTATCCCCAACGTCTTTTTCTTCCCAATACCATTCTGTCGCAGCATCTGACCATCCTCCTAAAAATTGATCATATTTCCCAATGTTCTCATAAAAATGCCGATCTTTTACTACATCTATATCAGGATTATTTACCCAGTCTGGGAAGATTTCTAAACTATCAGAGCTTACAAAATCACCATAACTATCTCTTAAAGAACCACTTAGGCTTAGCAGTAATGAATGGGTACCAGTTAAATGTGTTAGAGCATCGTAATTTTGCCAAAGATCATTGTTTGCACTGGTTGGCATACCAAATCTATTTGTAACCCATGATTCCAAACTCCAATGTTCGTTTGCAAATACTTTATAATTATCTTTTATCGCATCTGATCTTTTGCTAAAAGTAATCCAGGATAGTATCGAAATGAGCTCCACGCCTAAGAATGACGCAGGTTTCCAAAATGGTTCTTTCATGTAGTACTGACCAGATCCAGGTATCACAAGAGACATTAGCAAAGGTTTACCTGGATAATTCAAAACAGGATTCGACATATCATCTAAATTGGCCGTATTGATAGAGTCTTGATTAAAATCAGACTCAGAAAAAATAAAACAAAAATTTAGATTAAAAATCAAACAAAATTTTAATATAAGACCTGAGTTTTTTCTCATAAGAAACTCCCTTATTATTATTTACATAAATATTTGTAACCGAATCTAGAGGTTGATGTAATTCATACTCAAACGCAATTGGATAATTGTAAAATGAAAATCCATTCACTCTTATTTGGATCCCATATGATTTTTTCCATTCCATTTCACTTTTTTCTACCCAAGCATCACCAGCTTGAAAAATAGTACCAAAAGTCATATTTTGAAAAATCATCCACATAAATGGAATATTCTTTTCCCGAAAAATTGGTATTCGAAATGATAATTCGGTAATTAATTTATTCGTACCTTGAATACTATAAAAGGGATATCCTTTCAAGCCCGGTATACCCCCAGCATAAAAATGAAAAAAATCATCTACTGCTTCATTTGATATTTTTCCAAATTCTGTTTTGATTGTAAGAGCCCACCTTTCCAATTTTGGGATTTCAAAATTAAAGGAACCTCCAGCCTGAAATCTAATTAGATTATTATCTTCCCAAGTCTCAAGAAGGCTCCCAGATTCAGAAAGATCTAAGCCTTCTATAAACTTATTCTTTTCAAAATTAACTAATGACCAGAGACTAAAACCATTTGATGGATTTATACTACCATCCAGCCTTCTTTTTATTAAATTGATTTTCCATAAAATACCAGAGTCTATACCCCGAAAGTAATCATAATCAGCTTTAGCATTTAGTTTTTCATCTGGTAGCTCTTCCTTAATAAATGCTCTATATCTTTGCCATGATGAAAAAACTTCAAAGGTAGAGCCAAATAAAGGTAATCTAAATCCAGTTCTAAACTGGACCATCCTAAACTTAATATCATCATTAATTAGATAGACTCCTTGATATTTTGAGGATTCAACTCTGTTCCGTGTAGCATAATAGGTTTCGAAAAATAGTGTCGGATAAAATCTTTTAAACTCAAACATAAAATTAGCATCAACATCACGTAACCTATTAATAGAAAACCCACCAAATAAATTCAGGCGATTAATTATTTCGGTTGATTGAAAATAAAAACCAGTTTTCAAGGTATTATAATCCAGCATTGCCTTTGGCATGACAAACATTTCTGGAAACTGATCTGTGTATTCTCTTTTTTCTAGATTATTTTTTTCTGTGATTGATTTTTTTTTCCATCTTTTCACTTTATAAAAATCATTTGAATATCCTACTTGAGTATCATTAGATAAATAACTTATGGAATCAAATAATGCGATTTTATAGGATCCATTCTTATATAGTGAATATAGTAACTGATTTTTTTTTGATATATCCGGCATAAAAGCCCCACCTAATGTATTTGTTATATAGCCAGAGCTGGAATCGGATTGATTTAATCCATAAAGATTAAAAATACCTGTTTTATCTTCTGAAAAAACATATAAACCATTAGTTGATAAAGAAATATTTCTTTCATCAACATATTCATTATCCATTAAATATTTTACCGAATAATTATCTAGGCTAACGGATGCAATATCTCTATAGTGATGTTCAGTAATGTCAAAATAGATAGTATTATCCCTTTCAGAATAGTTTATATATGTTATCATAGACTGATTATTAAAATTAGTTATCTTTTTTATATCTAATGTATTTAGATCGAGGATTGAAATATTTTGATTTCCATCATATGTTGATATAAAAGCTACAGACTCTATATTAGGGATAAAAACGGGATTAAAAGATCGCGCATTATAGGTCAAGCGTTCTTCCTTTTCCTCAATTAAATCAAAAGAAAATATATCATAAAATTTTGACCCATATTTATTTGGAAACTTGGGCTTCTTACAATAATATATTTTGTTTCCATCTGAGCTCCAAGCAGGAGCGTATGATACAGAATTACTAATCTTCTTTTCTGTCTTTTTATTAAGATCA
>CAYFIF010000093.1:0-3197 GCA_964343085.1 uncultured bacterium
CGGAACACATTTTTATTCCATTTTCAATAAATTTTTTGTTGATTCCTATAGAATGAGCTGAGACTAACGCAGTTAATATATTTTCAGCATTAAACTCACCAATAAGTTTTGATTCAACCTTATATTCTGTATCATCGATCCTAATTTTCCCATTTATGCCATCGATATTCATTTCTAATTTTTTATAGTGGATTTGGTTTTTATTTTTCATTGAAAAAAAATAAATAGGACATTTTGTTTCTAATTTTAACCTCTCTCCATAAGGACTATCACCATTCACTATTGCAATTGCTTGATTTTTTAATTTTCTAAACAATATTGCTTTTGCATCAAAATATCCTTCCATATCTTTATGATAATCGAGATGGTCAGGAGTTAGGTTTGTGAAAACAGCATAATCAAAATCAATATCATTTACTCTATATTGATTAAGCCCATGTGATGAAACCTCCATAACTACATGTGAAAATTTATTTTTCTTTAACTTAAACAATGTTTCTTGCAAGGTTATGGAATCGGGAGTAGTTAAAGTTTTCGGATAATTGATTGATTTTGATTTAAGTCCTAAAGTTCCAATTTGGGCAACGTTGAATCCTGCAGATTTAATTATTTCAGATAGGATTGAGGATACAGTTGTTTTACCATTCGTTCCTGTAACTCCAATAATTTTTAAATGACTTGATGGGTGTTTATAAAAATTAGAAGCAATTTTGGAAGCAGCTTTTCTTGGGTTTTCAACTTTCAATTGAGGGATTGGTAAATTACCATAATCTCTACCATTTGTGATTAAAGCTTTAGCACCATTTTTAATAGCTTCTGGAATAAAATCATGCCCATCATAGTTTGACCCGGATATAGCAATAAATAAATCGCCAGGTTTTATTTTTGATGAATCAATATTTATACCAGATATATCTAAATCAGGTAGATCATTATTATTATCTACATTCTTAAAAATATTTTTAAGTGACATTCTCATTTTAGACTCACAACGCAAGTTGTACCCGATGCAATTAATTTTCCTGGTTCAGGTGTTTGCCATGAAACTATACCGCTTCCATTTATTTTATATTTCAATCCCTTTTTTAGAAGCATGGAAATAGCTTTGCGCATACTAAAACCGCGTATGTCAGGCATAACTACTCTTTTATCATAATTATTTATGGCTGATAACTGAAGAGGGACTCCTTTTTTATTTTTTTTACTCTGATTTACAAGGACTAATTCTTTGTTGTTTTGTTCATTTTCATCGATTTCTATTCTTGGAGGTATAATTGTATCATCATGGTTTAAGATTCTCTTCATTATTCGACTAAACGCTACCGCAGCTCCTTCTGAACCCCAATGGAAAGGCTTTATAGGTTCATCAAGGATTATTGCACCTAATAATTGTGGATTGTCAGCTGGCAAAAAACCAACAAAATTAGAAATGTACTTATCGTTTGAATATTTTCCATTAGTTGCTTTTTTTGCAGTTCCGGTTTTTCCTGCTACATTCCAACCTGTGATACTTGCCTTATTACCGGTGCCTCCTTCATCTGAAACAACCGACCTCAACATTTTTATTATTTTATCAGAAATCTTTTTGTTTCCAACTTTTCGGACTATATCTGGGCTTTCAGTATAAAGAATCACATTTTTGTTATTTGCTATTTGCCGAACAATTGTTGGTGTGACTACGTATCCTCCATTAGCAATTGCGCAATATGCAGTCGCTAATTGAATAGCTGTAACCCCAACTTCATAACCCATGGAAATTTGACCTAACGATACCCTACTCCAGTTTTTTATTGGATGTAATTTTCCTGATAGTTCGCCTGAAAGACTTATATTAGTTGGTGTTCCAAACCCGAGATCTCTAGCAGTTTTGAAGAGCCCATAAGAGCCGACTAGCTCCATCGCTTTAATTATACCAATATTACTAGAATGCTTTATTATTTGAGAAAAATTAAGATGTTGATATTTTTCATGGTCTTTCACAACAATATCGTAGTAGGGATAAGTTCCATTTTCACAGTCAAATTCATCATTTAAATCAACCTTATTATCAATTAAAGCAGCGACAGCTGCAACAATTTTGAAAGTTGATCCTGGTTCGAATTGATCTGTAATAGCGCGTATCCGATGAGTGTTGGATTCTGTAAGGTTATAACGATTATTATTAAAACTTGGAGTTGATGCAATTGCCATTATTTCTCCAGTTTGAGGATTCATAATAATTCCAGTAGCTGCTTTTGCATCCGTTTCAAGTCGTCTTTTTTCAAGTTCTTCTTGTAGGATTGACTGATACTCAAGATCAATTGTTAATTGAATATTATTTCCATTAACTGGATCTTGGTACGGGCTTCCTCCTTTTTTCTGATATGTCCCTTTCCAACCTCGAGTTTTGATGACCCAACCAGCTTTTCCTGTTAAATATTGATTAAAATCCTTTTCTATACCCGAAATACCTTCATCGTCTACATTGGTATAACCGATTAATTGGGAAGCTACATGTTCATGAGGATAGTATCTTCGATAATTACGTTCTATTTTAAGGCCTTCAAATAGCTCAGCTTCAAAAGAATCAAGCGTTTCTCTTTGAAGCTTGCGTTCAAGAAAAACGAAATCCTTTTTTGAATTTAATTTTTTTATATAACTCTCTGGATTTTTTCCAGTCCGCTTACTCAATGCATTTGCTAGCAGCACTTTTTCTTTTACTAGTTTAGGCTTTGCAGAAAGAGTATAATGTATAAGGTTTCTTGTAAATGGTCTGTTTTTTCTATCGTAAATAATTCCTCTGTTAGGTTTTAATATTTGTTTTCTCTGTGCTTGCTCTACAATTGCTTCTTGATATTGCAACCTTTTTAATACTTGTATTTGAAATAATCTAAAAGATAAAATTGAATAGGCTAAAAAGATTAAAGTTGCCAATATTCCGATGCGAAAACGAAATTTTTGATATGTTTTTGTCATTAACTATCTAAATATTTTTTATCAACAATTATTAATAGCGTTTCTGGTTCAGCGTAGTTCATTTTTAATTCTGTTTTAGCTTTTTTCGAAATAGCATCAGCTCTGCTCAGTGACTCAATTTCACTTTTTAATTCTTGTATTTCATTTATTAATTCTTTAGATGTTGAATGTTGTATTTCGATTGCAAGTAATGTTTCATCAATTTCAGTATAGACCCACAAGTAGATTATCAAAGAAGCTAT
>CAYFIF010000093.1:3297-7001 GCA_964343085.1 uncultured bacterium
CTAGTGTTATATTTGATTTCTGAATTACTTGCGCTTATAGGTTTTTTAGATAAAATCTTTAGTTGGCCTGAACTTGATAGAGCCCTAAATCTTTGTTTGACAATACGGTCTTCAAGAGAATGAAAGCTAATAATTACCACTCGCCCCCCAACTTTTAAAAGATTTATAAATTCATCTAATACTTGTTCTAAATGACCGAGCTCGTTATTTACTTGTATTCTAATTGCCTGAAAAACCCTAGCTAATGTCTTATTTCTTTGTTTATAATGAGTTACTTGTTTAATTGCCAGAGCAAGCGCATCTGTACTTTCTATGGGACGAGAGCGCAAAATATTTTTTGCTATTCTTCTTGATTTTCGTTCTTCACCATATTTATAAATAATGTTTGCTAAATCAGAAAAAGAAAATTCATTTATTACATTGCTAGCTGTTAGCGATTGAGATACATCAAATCTCATATCTAATGAGCTATTTGAATTAAAAGAAAATCCTCTATTATGTGAATCTAATTGCATTGATGATAGTCCGAGGTCTAGCAGAAAGCCATCCATTTGTGAAAGCCCAATTTTTTTAAGCAGGCTGCTCGTATTGATAAAAGAGCTATTAAACAATGATATATTTTTATTTTGAAATGAGCTAAGCCTTTTTTTACATAATGAAATTGCTTGCTCATCTCTATCTATGCCTATAAAGTGACCTTCACTTGATAGATTTTCCAGAATTTTTTCAGCATGTCCACCCAATCCTACAGTACCATCGCAATAAACACCTTTTGAATCTATTTTCAACATAGATATAACTTCTCCAGGCAATACTGGTAAGTGCATTTCCTCTATTGGGATGTGCATTATAAAGTAATTTTATCAGCAAGTTCATCATAAGAATCTTGTTCAATTTTAAGATTTTCCTGATCTACTTCTTTGAGTTTTGCAGGATTCCAAATTTCAATTTTTCTAATTGCTCCAATAATTAAAACCTCTTTATCTATGGTAGCATATTCAATGAGGGACGGGGTTAATGAAACCCGTCCCTGCTTATCGTATGTGGAAGGAGAAGCATAACGCGTGGTATGCCGGACAAATGTTCTGTTTATATTTTTAACAGATGATAAATCTCTGAGATTATTTTCTATCTTTAACCATTCACTCAAAGGGTATACCCATATACAAGGGTCTAATCCTTTTGTGATTACAAAAGTATTGTTATCATTTTTTGATAAGGACTTCCTAAATCTTGAGGGAATGTTTAGTCTTCCTTTTGAGTCTACTGAATAAGTATACTCACCAATAAATGTATTTTCTGCTAATGTCATTATTGTTTTATTAATTATTACCCACTACTACCCACAATCTTACATATTAACAAAATATAAGTCAATATTTATAATATATTGTCTAATTTATATAAATAAAATTAATTTTGGGTTAAAGTGGGTAGTTTTAAAAAAAGGACTACTTGGTTTTTAAAAAACCAGTACTATTGAAGAGGTTGGTATTTTTGAATTATTAAACTTGGGGGTTTGGGATTAATTATCATTTTAAGTGGATATGGATAATCTGTTATGTTCTTTTGTGGTAAGCCATTAATAAACAAAGATAGACCATTAGTATGAGTAAATAAAATCTCTGATTTTTGAACGAATGCTTTTAATACTTTTTGTTGATTACTCCCAAGTCTATTTTCAGTGGGATTTGATTCCCCTTTTTTTAAGGTAAAGGAAATATTTTCTCTTGTTATTATTTTAACAAAAAATGGAGGCTTTATATTAGGAAGCAATTCTTCACTTGATTGGTGTTTTATAAAACTTGCAATAAGATCCTTTTCAGTTATAATTCTAGTTGAAACATTATCAATTGTTTTATTTTCCTCTGATTTAGTTAATCTATTTCTATCTATTTTTTGAGCAATAAAAATAATAAAAATAAAAATTAAGAGTAAAATTGAAGCTTTAATTAAATCATGTCTAAGTTTGATTGCAGTTAAATCAGGTATAAAGTTGTAAAATTTTTTAGTTAATAAATTATCATTCTCGTAATCATCATCTGGATTTTGTTTGTTTGTTATTGTTTGGATAGTACTAGAGGTTCCTAAAAAAGATTCTAATTGCTCTAGGGCACTATTTGAATCTCCTCCAATTTCTTTTGCATAGGCTCTTAAAAACAACCTTAGGTAGGGTGTAGGTAGGATATCAAAATTTCCTGCCTCAATTGCTTTAAGATAACGTAGATTTATCTTAGTTCGTTCATGTATTTGATCAAGGGATATCCCTTTTGATTTTCTTAATTCTTTGAGCTCTTTGTAAAAGGACGCCATTAAATAAATTAGTTTAGTTATCAGTTCAGCTAGCCAAGGTACAAACTCAGATTATTGTATTCAATAGTAAATAGGTTTTTTATGATAAATAATTATCTATACATAATAACTAAAATACCATTTGTAAAAACTATAATTTTTTATTTTAATAATCTAAGTGCGTTCTGATAATCAATATTAAATAAATATAGTGGCAACCCCATTACGTTATAAAAGCAACCATTAATGTTATGAATGTAGATAGAAAAGCAGCTTTGAATACCATATCCACCTGCTTTATCTAAGGTGTTATTTGTATTAATATATTCTTCAATTTGTTTGTTATTTAAATTAGTTATGGATACAAAAGTTTCCTGATATGAAGATAGAAAAACATTTTTTCCTTTATGAAAAAATACAATACCAGTAATGACTTTGTGAGTCTTACCAGACAAGAATTTTAGCATTTTAAAACTATCAATCTTATCCTTTGGCTTACCAAATATTTTATTTTTGTAGCTAACTACAGTATCAGCGGAAAAAATCAGATTATTTGGTCTTTGTTTAGCAACTTTAATAGCTTTTTCTTTAGCCCAATATTCAACAAATTTTATTGGATTAAAATCTAAATTACCTTCTTCTCTTAAATTACTTGGAATAACATCAAAATCTATATTTATTTTTTTAAGGAGCTGTTTTCTTCTAGGTGAATTTGATGCTAAGATTAGTAAATTTCTCATTCAAACTTTACACACCTTCCAATGTGGGTAGCTTTATTGTCAGAATTAATTGCATTAATAACATATAGGTAGACTCCATTTGCAATATTATCTCCAAAATCATTTCGAGTATTCCAGTCAATATAATGATATCCAACATTTAGAGCACTATATTTAAAATGTTTTATTTTTCTTCCACCTAAACTAAACACATCTAAGGTTATTTCAGCGTTTTTGGTTAATTCGAAAATAAATTGAGTAGAGGTGGAAAATGGATTAGGAAAATTATAAGCATTAAAAATTTTTAATTTTTCTTTATCGTGTATTTTTAGATTTATTGATTTTTTATTCGGGTTATTTGCATTATCCCATGCTTCAACTTCCAAATTTATTTGCTCTTCATTCAATTGCGTTAAAATGATTGTTCCACTCACTATGCTATTATAATCGTAATAAAATTGGTTTGTTATATTTGATTCTTCACTTGTTTGAATATTCCGAAGAATAATTTCGTGTCCTATCTCATTAGTTAAATTGATTCCAATTGGATCTGACAATCTAATTACTAGGTTTTCATTTTTTGCGAAATGATCAGAATTATGAACTATTGATCCTGTAGTGTTTTCAAAAGAAATCTTAGGTCCTAAATTATCTTCAATAAAATTTTGCCCTCCTGTTATTATTATGTCTTCA
>CAYFIF010000094.1:0-6996 GCA_964343085.1 uncultured bacterium
CCGGAAAATTTGTTTCCATTTAAAATTTTATTAATTAATCGACCCCTTGAATCAAAAATTTTTAGATTAACATGAGAGTCTCTGTTTAAGTGGAATAGAATATTTGTAAAAGGATTAAACGGGTTCGGGTAATTCCCCAGTAGTTTAATCTCATTGGGAACAATTTCTTCAGTAGTTGAAAGTGTTCCTAAAAGAAGAGATCTCTTATTCATAGCAGAAACATTTCCCTCTACATCCTCAGCAGACACCCACCAATAGACAGTAGTCCCATTAGTATTGCCAGGCATTTCAGTGTGGTAAACATATTCCTGAATTACAAGATTGAAAGCAGTATTCATAATGCTAGACATCGTATCAGCGGTTAGCGAATTAAGTTGCCAATTGAGTATACCCGTCTCGACACCATCATCACCTCCAGAAGGATTTAAATCTTTAATGATAGCCATAATTTTTATTTCGGTCCACGTCGGTACCGGATCTGGTAGACCCTCTGAGCTGCTTAATCCAATATGATAGAGTTCAATATATGGAGCTATATCACCCGTTATGTTAACTACACATTGAAAATTCCAAGAACTGCTCAATACATGCCACCCGTGTTCTCCGCTTGGACCACTGCAGGCGCGAGAAGAATATTTTAGTCCAGGCCGAGGGTAAATATTTGAAGATTCCCCTGCGTTTATATAGACTGTAGATGAGGCGTCATCAGGATCTCCTGCGCCATCTACTAAGTATGTAACCGATACAATAAAATACTCATCTTTTACAAAATCTGCCCCTCCATCAGAAGAAAGATCAACAAAAAATGTACCTGTAGCATTATTTTCAGGCTTCTGAAGGATTGCCTCTCCAGAAATAGGGAGGACTTTATCGCCTAAGACAGGTTGTCCGTTATCAACCTCAGGTGTAGATGAACAGACTCCTACCCCAGAACTGAAATTATTCCAGACAAGACCTGCCTGGATATTAGGATCCGCATAGGCAACTGAATCATTAGAATTAGAGTGAGCAAAACCCAACCATCCGTTTTCTTCAATGACCTCATACCCGTACATTTCTGAATCTAAAGAAAATGGGTAGCTTAGATTATTCTGACGAAATACTTCAACAGATAAAGATATTGACGCCCCATCTGAATTCCACTGCCCAATATCAATGCCAACTTTATTTAAAGTTAGGTTGCCTGGAGCTCTATATAGCTCAACTATGGCATCGCCCGGACGGATACCTGCCAAAACCGTATCATATAATCCAATACTTAGAGTATCGAGTAAGTCCCTTGAGCTCATACTAAAGCCTATTTTATTTAAGGTCTCTGATCTATCTATACTCCTATCTGATGGAAGATCATTGCCAGATAATGATAGAGGTAGAGAAAATAAAATAAACAGAAAAAATGTTTTCATTTATCAAACATCCTATAACAAATGTTAAGTTTTTAAAATTTGATTAAAACCAAACCAATCTAGTAGCTATGTTAAGTACAGTACTTTTAAAATTAAATTAAAATTTATATAAATTAATTATCTGGATTTTACTACTTTATATAAGCTAGAATTAAACAATTCAAAAATTTAAATTATGGGGAAAAAGCATCTTATAGTCATCGATCCAGCGGTAGAAAAACCAGCAATAGAATCTTTTAATCGTATCGCGCGTATTGCTAAATATCCTGTTACCTACTACCTACCCGCATTATTTGGATTCGGAAATTCACTAAAATTAGACAGAAACACATTAGGGATTATTGTTCTAGGAAGCGCAGCATCTGTTCATGATGGCTTTGAATGGCAAGAAGCTCTAACAAATATATTAATAAAATCATTTGAAAAAAAAATACCTGTGATGGGTATCTGCTACGGACACCAACATATCGCCCAAATATGTGGAGGTACGGTAGGCCCTCTTTGGAATAATAATAAAAAACAAGGAGTCCGCAATGTAGAGCTTATTAAAAATTCTTTATATGGCAATGCCATCAATGGACCTATGATATTTTCCCATAAGGAAGGTGTAACTAGTATTCCAAGGGATTTTGAAATTATAGCAAAGAGTGACATGGTAGCCATTGATGGATTCGCAAGTAGCACTAGACCTATTTGGGGTTTTCAGACGCATATTGAAGCAACACAAGCTTTTATCGATCACCATAATATCCCTATCGAGAATATTGATAATCCATGCCGATTCGGACATACAATTTTAGACAAATTTATTAATTCTCTTTTATAGTACTTTTGTTTAGTCTCAGACCATTACTTATATGTTTGATTTATTTTAATTTTTTTTGTACACCTCCTGCTGTAACATTTGAAAACAGTGGAAACTCTTCAACATTAAAAAAAATAAATAAAATAATCGCTGAATCAGGTCTTAACGTCAATCTCAGCATAAAAATGATAGAACTAAAAAGTGGTAAAACTCTCTATTCCCTAAATAGCAGAAAATTACTTATGCCCGCAAGTAATAATAAAATCTATACCTGCGCAGCTGCGATTCATTATCTAGGTAAGGATCATAGGTTTGAAACTCGAGTATTTAAAAATAAGAAAAACATATATCTTGTAGGAGGAGGAGATCCTGATCTAACTGTTGAAGAGCTTGATGCGCTCGCTGAAAAAACAAAAAATGAAATTTCAAATATTGATACACTGTATATAGATGAAAATATTATGGACAGCCTAAGGTATGGAAATGGATGGATGTGGGATGAAGGCTCATGGAGCTATGCGGCCCCAGTTGGTCCATTAAGTGTTAATAAAAATTGTGTCGATTTTTATGTTACCTCTGGTGCTGTTAATAAACCAGCTGAGATAAGTGTTTTCCCAAACACAGAATTCATTAAGTATATAAATCAATCAGAAACAAAAAATGATACAACCAATTTCAAAAAGATCAAAATTGATAGAGACTGGCCTGGAAGAACAAATTTATTTTCTATCTCTGGCAATGTACTAGATACTGGAATCGTAGACACACTTCAGAGAAATATTTTTGACCCCGGCTATTTTACAGGCACCGTTTTTAAAGAACAGCTTGAAAACAAAGGTGTTTCTGTTAAAAATATAACCAAAACAAAAAATGATTATTCAGGATCTCTTATTGCATCTCACAAGTCGGACTCATTATTATTTTCAGCAAAAAATATGATGTATGAGAGTTATAATTTAGGTGCTGAATTATTTACTAAAGCAATCTCCCAGGAAGATACTGTTCAAGGGAGTTGGCCAGTCGGATTAAAATATATTGAAACCTTTTTAGCTGATTCTGCTGGGATCGATACTTCAAGATTAAAACTAGCAGATGGCTCTGGGGTCTCTCGATATACATTAACAAATTCAGAGCAAATAGTAAAATTACTTTCCTACATGTATCATAGTAAATATTCTGAAGATTTTCTTTCAACTTTTCCCTATGGTGGAACAGACACTAGCCTTAAAAAAAGGCTTATCAATACTCAAAATCATATAATTGCAAAAACTGGTCATTTATCCGGGACCAGCAATCTATCTGGTTATATTTTCTCAAAAGAACATGGGCCTATTGCTTTTTCTATACTGATGAATGGGTTTATAGGAAAACCCAAAAAATATCAAAATTTGCAGGATAAAATAATAACAAGCTTATAAGATGATTAAACCAAAACAATTGAAACCTAATTCTACAATTGGAATAGTTAGCCCATCCTATTGGTTGGATGAAAAAATTCTTTCAAACACTAGATCTTATTTTGAAAACCAAGGATACAAAATCATTCTTGGTAAAAGCTGCAGGGCACGATGGGGTCCTTTTGCCGGGACGCCTGAAATACGTGCCAAAGATATTAATGACATGTTCAAAAATCAGAAAATAGATGCAATCATATGCGCTCGTGGTGGCTATGGTGCTAACAGAGTATTACCACTGATCGATTATGAAATTATAAAAAATAATCCAAAAATTTTTATTGGCTTTAGCGATATTACCGCATACCTGCACTCTATAACACAGAAGACTGGTTTAGTAACATTCCATGGGCCAATGCTTGTAAGCCATAAAAGCGAATTTGTTAAGTTTAATTTTGATTGTATGGAAAAAATTCTATCAGGTAAGTCAAATACAGTAATCAAAAACCCTACTTCCTTAAACGCTCATATACTCAAAGAGGGAACTTCAACAGGTCCGATTTGTGGAGGAAATATGTGCCTATTAATAAATCGTTTAGGCACGAATCAAGAGATTGATACTTCTGGGAAAATACTGTTTCTAGAAGATATTGATGAATATTTATACTCTTTTGAAAGGATGCTCGTGCATATGCGGGATGCTAAAATGTTTGAAGATATAGCAGGATTAATTATTGGTGAACTTTGTGATTTTAAAGATCAAGAGGTTCCTTTTGGTCGCAACTCTAACGAAATAGTGCTAGATATATGCGGCGATCTTGATATACCCATAATTTCCAATTTTGCATGCGGACACGGGAAATATCAAGTCACTCTTCCAATATCAATTCCCGCTAAGCTTAGCACACTTGGTAATGAACCAACGATCACTCTTCTAGAGTCAGCAACGGAGAAATCAGGCTAGATGCTTAATTACATTTGGTTTTTTATGATTTTTATTTCGGTAATTATTGGAACAATTACAGGAAAAATTGACGCTGTCACAGAATCTGCAATCCAAATGTCTAAAACAGCTGTAGAAATAGCAATAGGACTAATTGGAATTATGGCACTTTGGCTTGGCACCATGAAAATAGCTGAAAAATCTGGTTTGATAAGTCTTATCGCCGGTGCACTCAAACCCATAACAGTTCGTCTATTCCCTGATATTCCCGAAGATCACCCTGCGATTGGGTCTATTGTATTAAATATGGCAGCTAACATGCTTGGGCTAGGTAACGCAGCTACCCCTCTTGGATTGAAAGCGATGGAAGAATTACAAGAGCTAAATCAAGAAAAGGATACAGCATCGAACGCGATGTGCACATTTTTAGCTATTAATACTTCAAGCATCCAATTAATCCTTCCCGCAACCGTTGTCGGATTAATGGGAGCAGTTTCCAATCAAATATTTATAACAACAATTATTACGACCTTTCTATCGACCACGGCAGCAATAATTTCTGTAAAGTATATGGAAAAGATGTCTTTTTTTAATAAAAAAACTTCAATAAAAAATGATTGATTCCATTGTCACTTTTACCAATGAACTATCAAGGTATATAATACCTCTTTTACTAACCGGCATACCAATGTATGGTCTATTTATAAAAAAAATAAAAGTCTATGAATGTTTTGTCGATGGTGCAAAAGATGGTTTTACCATAGCAATCAGAATCATCCCGTACCTCGTGGCAATACTAGTTGCAATAGGGATGTTTCGAGCTTCAGGGGCACTAGAAATGATTTTGAATCTATTAACCCCTCTTTTAAATATTATTGGGTTCCCTCCAGAAAATCTCCCGCTAGCATTGATGCGACCGCTTTCTGGAAGCGGATCTATAGGACTTTTGTCAGATTTAGTTAATCAACATGGCGCAGAATCGTTGATAGCAAAAATTGGAGCAACGATGTTTGGATCTACTGAAACGACATTTTATGTTTTAGCAGTTTATTTTGGTTCAGTAGGAATCCGCCGTACGAGACATGCTCTTGCAGCTGGATTGATTGCTGATGCAGTTGGTGTAATCAGCGCAGTCTTTATATGTAGACTCCTACTAGGATAAATAAATAACAATTGACAAATTATAAAAAAGATCTTGGCCTAAAAGAGTCTGTCTCAGTCGTAATTAGTAGAATTATTGGTTCAGGGATTTTTCGAACTCCGGCTCCAATAATGGCTCTAGTAGGATGCACATCATTATTTGGTGTAGTTTGGATAATTGGTGGAATCATTACCATTTTTGGTGCAGTAATTTATGCAGAGTTATCTGCGATGCTACCTAAATCTGGTGGACCATACGAATTCATAAAAGAAGCCTACGGTTCATATATAGCTTTTATAAGAGGCTGGGCTATGTTCTTTGTTTCAGAAACAGCCTCAATTGTTGCTGTCGCTCTCGTTTTTACTGAATACATTAATGCAATCTACATTATCTTAACAGGCAACTCGTTTAACTTAATTACTACATTTATTTTTTCACTCTCTACAATTTGGATACTTACAATTATAAATATGTTTGGAGTAATCCTAAGCGGAAAAATTCAAGTTTTCTTCAGCATGTTTAAAGTTGCTGCGGTTGGTGGAATCATAGGGATAACTCTAACAGGGTTTTCAACCGGGAGTATTAGCCATTTCTCTGAAAACTTTTGGCCTGTTGAATCATCTCTATGGACAAATATTCTGGCTGTTGGTGCAGCACTGAGATACGCATTTTTTGCTTTTAGCGGCTGGGAAGGCGCAACCTACATAGCTGAAGAAGTAAAGGAACCACAAAAAACTCTTCCACTTTCGCTTTTTTTAGGTATAGGCGGAGTTATGCTATTATATCTAGGAGCCAATTTAGGCTATCTTTATCAACTAGATGTTAATAGTATTAAACAAAATAAATGGGTCGCTACCGCTGCAATCAAGGCTGTACTAGGCGCATCTGGCGGAATTCTTATTTCAATTGCAGTCTCAATCAATGCCTTTACCAATATCAGTACACAGATTTTATGCAAAAGTAGAACGTGGCACGCAATGGCAAGGGATGGTCTTTTTTTTAAAAAATTTCGCGAACTACATCCAAAGTATGGGACACCAAATAATGCACTTGTTGGACAGGGAATCTGGGCCAGTGTTTTACTCTTGTTTTCAGTTATTTCAACCTATTTCCAGTCAGGGATAGATAGTAATAATGCCTATGAAGCCATAATTGATTTTTTTTCTGCTACCAGCACAATTTTTAATTTATTAACATTTGGGTCAATATATATCTTAAGGAAAAAATGGCCAGATAAAAATCGACCATACAAAGCTCTATTTTATCCTTGGAGCATGATTATTGTGATTAGTCTATATTTTTCATTC
>CAYFIF010000095.1:0-6943 GCA_964343085.1 uncultured bacterium
GATATTAGTTTTATAACGATTAGCTATGGGTTGGCCCAAAGTTTAGATGAGTGGGGAAATAGTTTTAAAAACTATATTGACCAAAATAAGCAGATTTTCGGTTCGGCATCTCCATATTTTCGTTTGGTTTTAATTAATCCGTTTTAATATTTGATTTTTCTTAAAGATATTTTAAAACAAAATTGGTTGTTTACTGGGAAAAAAGGATCCCCATTATTCCAAAACCCAGGTTGTCTATAAGGCTCTCCATTTTCATTTCTAGCATGATATGTCCATTTCGATTGAACTTTGTTCAAAACATATTCTGTGGAAAAAACGATATCCCAAAATTGGCCAAGTTGGATAGAAAAATTAAAATTTAAACTTGGAGAAATAAGATAGGATGAAACACTATTTTGATTGTCATCTCGTCTTATAAAAAAGTTAATCGGAATATTTATTCCAAATGAGGGTGTTACCCCAAAAAAATATGCAAGGTTAAATTTCAGACTGCTTCCAAGACCAAAGTAAACATTATTTATTTTTCTTGAATCTTCAATGGTCCCTAATTGAGAGTTAAGACTAATTGATAGTTTATTAAAGGGTAAAAACCAGTATCGATACCCAACTTCATACCAAGGGACACTGGAATAAGAGAAATCAGTTTGTGTCAAGCGAGGTAACCGCATTATTTCATATGCTTTTAATCCAGGCATTACCTTTCTCCATTTTCTAATTATTTTTCCTCTACTGGCATTTGGGCCAACGTTAGAAATCCGAGCAAGCGCTCGTGTTTTTCCTGGTATTATTACGAGAGTATTTTTATACTTTTTTTCTTTGTCTATAGATGCAATTTCAAACAATGCTCCTTTTTTTATTCCGAGATCTTTTCCTGTAAGAAAATCAACTTCATAGCCGCCTTTTACGCTAATAACTTCACTTGTCAAAGAATAAAAACTTCTAAGTTTTTGACCTATTTGAAGTGAAATATAAAACAGTGTTCTATTCAGTGAGTGAGCTTTATTTCCTCCTGTAAACTGGCTTCCAAAATGGAAAGTTTTATTTGATATACCTGAGGCAATATTTACCATTCGAACTTCACCGTTTATAATAGTTTGTATATTATTATCTAGCTCTAGATTTTGTTTTCGTTTTCTTGAATCTTCCGTTATTGCTTTCGCGGTAGCTTTAACCATGGTTTTTACAACCCAGGTAGAAAGGGTTTCTTCTTTTTCATCGTTATATTCTTCTTTATCTTTTTTTATTTTTATTTTGGGGACTCCTTTTTGGCCAAATTCGAATATATTTACTACGAATGCTTCTTCTGCAGATGCCAGGTCACCGATTTGAACAATTTGATTTTCATCAAAAATTCCTGAGTTTTGAAGTTTTTGTTCTTCAAGTATAGAGTCAATTAATCTTCTATCTATGACATCAAAACGACCGAGCTCTGTGGCTTTTTGAGAAAGTATAGATGTGATTTTATTCCCTATAGATTCGCCTACGTTTGCATCTTTAGATGGTAAAATAATTATTGGTTTTTTCTCCAAAGTTAATGCTTCATCAAGCTCTAAGTTTGATGAAAAGGAAAGTGTTATTAAAGTTAAAGTGGTGATAGAGGTTTTTACAAACGCCATTTTAAAGGGCTCTTATATGCTAATGTTAGATAGCTAATTAATCTATTGTTTTGAGTATACAAGTTATTTGGTGAGATTTCTTGGTAAATTCCACTAATCACACTTATGTTTTTGTATAAGTTCCAATTAAGCTCAAACATAAATTGGTATCTAGATAAATTTTTATTATTAATCTCATCACTGATTTGAAAAAAATTTTCAACTTCTAATTTTGTACTTATTTTATTAAAATTTTGATCATAGGTAAATGCTGATTTTGCGTATGAAGTTTTCAAAGTGTTTTCAAGATAATCCGAAACGTCATATGCTATACCTAATTCAAATGTTATATTGTTATTTTCTTTTTTAAACAAACAACCAAAACCTTGATTGTAGTGGTACCTAAGATTGATATCTATAAATGTATTTTTTTCATAGGCGACAGCACTAAAATGATAAAACCAGGGCAAGTTAAAAGATATTTTACTTGATTTATGTCTTAATCGGATATCTTGGTTTAATCCAAAAATATTTGTATAAAAACGGATATCTCTAAAATTATAATTCGTGGTTCTTTTTAATCTTAAATAGGTTGATAAGCCAGATTGGTTTTTTGTACTTACTGTTCCGACTCTTGAATAAAAACTCCAATCCAATTTTTCATTTTCTGGATTGTGTCCCATGAGGATTCCGAACACAAAAAACATTGTGAAATATTTCATTGCTTTATTTTTTTCCCGCTTTGCATTAACAAAATGGCTGAAAATGAAAAGCCAATTGTTAATGTAAGCGCCATTATAAAACTTATTGAACTGTTTGAATCATTTATCCCCAAAATTGTATATCTAATTCCATTGATCATATGGTAGATGGGGTTAAAATAACTAAGTTTTTGTGCCCAAGATGGGAGCATGTCTATAGAGTAAAATATTCCACCCAAAAAACTAAGTGGTGTTAAGATAAAATTTTGCATAGTTGCCAACTGATCCCAGCTATCAGATAACTGGCCTAATATCAATCCAATACTTGAGAATGCCCATGATACGAGGAAAATAAAGAATATGCTTTTTAATGGATCAATGACTGGTAAATCAATCATAATTAACCCGACTAGAAGCACTAAAACTCCATTTACAATACCTCTTACTGCTCCACCAATAATATATGCAAGAGCTATTTCAAATCCAGAGAGAGGCGCTATAAGCAAATCAGGAAGCTGTTGAAGTAATTTCATTTGCAATATTGAAGATGCTGTATTAGATGTAGCATTGGTCAAAGTATTCATAATAATTAGTCCTGGTAAAATAAACCAGGTATATGAGACACCTTGGATTGCAGATATTCTTTGTTCTAGAGTAAATCCAAAAATTAAAATATAAAGAACAGATGATATTAGGCCGGGTAAAATTGTTTGTCTATATACTGAAAAAAAACGTCCAATTTCTCTGGATGTAAGTGTCCATAATCCGACCCAGTTAATCATTCATTTTTTCTCCAGTAAGATTTAAAAAGACTTCTTCAAGGGAAGAATTATTTGGTGTGATGGATTTTATTCTTGCTCCTTCAGAACTAAGTCTATGTATAATTTCTGGTAGTGTTGTATTTGATTCTTTTATTTGAAAAGTTAATGTGTTTTTATCAATTATAGCCTTTAAATCTTTGATTGTTTTTATAAGGGATTTTGGAATGGAGTCTAGCTCGATTATTACAGCAGATTTTCCTAGTGTTTCAATTAATTTTTTGGGGGACCCCTCCTTAAGTACTTTTCCTTTATTTATTATAGAAACTTTTTCGCATAAAGACTCTGCTTCCTCAATATAGTGAGTCGTTAGTAATATGGTTTTCCCATTTTTGTGCAAACTTTTCAAATATTTCCAAAGGTCTCTCCTTAGCTCAACATCAACCCCTGCGGTTGGTTCATCCAAGATAATTATATCTGGATCATGTACAAGAGCTTTTGCTAATTGAAAACGTCTTTTCATCCCTCCGGATAGTTGTCTTAATCTGGAATTTCTTTTTTTATAAAGACCCAGTCTTTTCAATAATTCATCGATAGAGTTTTTTGCATTTTCTGGTTTAATCCCATAATAACCAGCCTGAAAAAAAAGAAGTTTTTCTATAGAAAAAAACCAATCTACGGAAAGCTCTTGAGCAGCCAGGCCTATTTTTGATCTTGTAAATCTAAAATCTTTCACAGTGTCTTTACCAAAAACAAGCGTTGATCCATTGTCCCGAAATACCAAGCCAGTAATTATATTAATAATCGTAGTCTTACCTGCACCGTTGGGACCCAATATACCAAAAAAATCACCTTCGTTGATTGTAATATCAATTTTGTTTAGGGCTTTTACATCGCCATAAGATTTTGAGAGACCCTTAATTTTAATTGCAGGGCGCTGCACTTATTTAATTAAATCCGATGTGTTGTTCGAAAGGGCTTGGTAGATCAAATCCTTCAGTCCCTGGGAAGTGAACTATTGAAATAATAAAAGCCCAAGGAACCAATATTGAAGCCTCTACTTTTTTAGTTTTTTTTCTTTTCTTATCTGTTATATCAGGGACAGTAAAGCTTGGGTGATGTATCCACATTCCATTTTCGTCATACCCTTTTATTTTTACAAATATTTTATCTTGATCAATGCCAACCTTTTGTAATTGCTCACCATCATTTAATACCAAAAGGACAATATCACCAACAACGGCTTCTATTTTCATCATATTCATATTTAAAATTAAAATATCATTAAACGTTACCAAAAAAATTTCTAATTTATTCTTACCAATTCTAAAAATTTATTTTCGTTTAAAATAGAAATATTAAGATTTTTTGCTTTTGATATTTTACTACCACTTTTCCCTCCTGCAATTAGAAAATTTGTTTTTTTACTTATTGAACTTGATACGATTCCGCCAAATTTTTTTACTATAGAACTAGCTTCTTGCCGCCTCATTTTTTTTAAACTGCCGGTAAAAACGAAGACTTTCCCGTTTACTTTTGGATTAGCTAATTTAAGTTTTTTTTCAAAATTTAATCCTCTCTCGAGGCAGTTGTTGACTATAGTTTTATTAGTGTTATCATCCCAAAATTGTTTTATAGAATTTGATACAATAGGCCCTATTTCATCTACTGCCTCTAATTCTTCAATTTTTGCATTTTGGAATTTTTTTATATCTCCTATAAAAATTGAATCCAGAATTTGTGCTGTATGTTCACCTACATTCCTAATTCCTAAGGCATAAACAAATTTACTAAAAGAGGTTTTTTTTGATCTTTCAATAGATTCTACTATCTTATTTGCTAATTTGTTCCCAAATCCATCTAACTGAGTCAAAACATCTTTTTGAATTGAAAAAACATCATCTATACTTGTGATTATTTTTTTATTTACTAAGGATTCAATTATTTTTTTACCTAGACCATCAATATCCAAACCTTTTTTTGAAACAAAATGTTGAATTCTGCCTTTTATTTGAGCTGGGCAATTGTAGTTTAGACAATATGAAATAACTTCGTTTTTATTTTTGTTCGTCTTTTGATTGCATTCTGGACAGTGCAAATCGATTACGAATTTTTTGCTACCTTGCGGTCGTTTATCAAGTCTCACAGAAATTATTTTGGGGATTACATCTCCTGCTCTTTCAACTATTACTGTATCACCTATTCTTATATCTTTCCGGTTAATTTCATCTTGATTATGAAGACTTGCATTGGTGACATTAACTCCCCCTATTTGTACGGGTTCCAATTTTGCCACGGGAGTTAGTGCACCTGTTCTACCGACTTGGATAAAAATATTTTCAACGGTAGTTAGTGCTTGTTGTGCTTTAAACTTACCAGCGATTGCCCATCTTGGAGATCTACTCCGGCTTCCTAAATTCTCTCTTAGTTTATAATCATTTACTTTATAAACAGTGCCATCAATCTCATACGGCAAGCTATCACGTTTAAACTCCATTTTATTTTGATATTGGATAAGCTCTTTTACTCCAATTCTTTCTTCAATAAATGGATTTACAGGAAGACCAAGTTTCTTTATAGTAGAAAGAAATTCTGTATGGTTATAAAAATTTTTACCTTTTACTGCACCAGCCTCGTAGCAATATATTGATAGTGGTCTTTTGGCTGTTACATTTGGATCCAATTGTCTCAAACTCCCTGCCGCAGCATTTCTTGGATTAGAGAAAGGAGGTAACCCGTCTTTATGTTGGTATTCATTTAATTTTAAAAAATTTTTTTTGGTTATGAATACCTCCCCTCTAATCTCGAGAAGGCTTGGATAAAAAGAGCCCCTTAATTTTAATGGAATAGAAGGTATAGTTTTTAAATTTTGTGTAATATCTTCACCTATTATCCCATCGCCCCGAGTACAGCCTTCACTAAATCGACCATTTTCATAAATTAATTCTACACCAATACCATCTAATTTTGGTTCGGCCACATAAACAATATCGTTATAATTGTTTGAAGCTTTTTTTATCCGATTATCAAAGGCGATTAACTCATTTTGATTCATAGCATTTGCCAGAGATAGCATTGGAGTTCGATGCCTTATTGTATCAAAAGAATCTAGTGGTTTGGCACCAACGCGTTGTGTTGGCGATTCGGGACTAACAGAATTGGGATACTGCAATTCTAATTCTAATAAATCCTTAAAAAGGATATCATACTCATGGTCAGATATCAGAGGTGCGTCTAATATGTAATAGTGATAATTGTGTTCCTCTATAGTCTTTCTTAGGTCTTTAATTTTATTAAGGTATTTACTCATTATTTGGTTTTAAAATAGTCTTTTGGGTCTAAAAGGTTACGTATCATTGGAGATAGTTGGCCTTTACTATTTAATGGCGCTGCATATAACAATTTGTTTTTATCTTGGACAACTAGATAATACTCAATTGAATTTCCAGGGAAAAATAATGGATCATATGTATATCTGTATAGCCCTTTTTTATTTTCGAGGCGAATTTCTTGAAAGTTAATTAAGGAATCTGTTTTGAAAAAAAAACTAGTAGATAAAATAGAATCTTCTGGAATATCTGTTATAAAGTCTATATTATGTTTTTGTCCTAAAAAGATTGGGTTTTCTGGATAATGAACTAAACGTGGTTTTTTTAAGCTAACAAAATTTTGAAATGGATAGGGGAGTCCACCAGTTTGGCATAACGAAACAGAAATCATTAAAGATATAAAAAATAATATTTTAAAATTGATTTTTGAAATTTGATTTGATTTTTTAATAATGCTAGCTATAAGGATTTTATTATCAAACAATTATTTCTCCACTCCTTTTCATCTAGGTTATAATCTGAAATATATTTCTCAATACAATTATAATTACATAATGCAA
>CAYFIF010000096.1:0-6841 GCA_964343085.1 uncultured bacterium
TATTGCTCCTACAATATCAGCGGCCTTTAAAAGATTTTCACCTCTAATTAATGAGGAGACGGCTATTGCAGAAGAAACCTGGGTACCATTTATTAGGCTTATACCCTCCTTCGCCTTAAGTACAATTGGTTTTACTCTAGCTTTCGCCAGAGCGGTTGCGGTTTTCATTTTCTTTCCTCTATAAAAAGAGAAACCATCACCAATAAGCGATAGACCAAGATGAGCCAATGGGGCTAAATCTCCGCTAGCACCCACCGAACCTTTTTCGGGAATATAGGGAACAATATCCTTATTTATGAATTGTATGATTTTTTCTACTAGCTCAAGTCTGACTCCGCTAAATCCCTTGGCATATGTTAGAAGCTTCAAAACCATTACAGTTCGAGATATTTCCAATCCTAGTGGTTTACCAACACCAGTCGCGTGACTCTTTATTAGATTAAGCTGTAATAATTCTTGATCGGTGTTTTTTATTTTAATTTTGCTGAGATTCCCGAATCCTGTATTGACACCGTAAATAGTATTGCCGGCTTTGATACTCTTTTTAAGCCTGTCTCTTGATCTTTGGATCTTTATTTTCGAGGAATCTGCGAGCCTAACCCTGAGACCACCCTCAAAAATCGGTGTAAAGTCTTTGAGCCTATAGGATTTAGATGATATAGTCAGGGTATCCATTGGTGAATTTATAGAACATCCTTAAATCATTCCAATTGGCTATTAAATTATTTTATTATGTGATGGTGGTGATCTCAGAAAATGGATTCATTTCTACAGGAAGAAATTTATAGAAAATTTCACCATATCTTTTTGAAATAATTCTATTGTCAAAGCATATAAACTTTCCTGTGTCACTTGTCGTTCTAATTAACCGACCAAAACCCTGACGGAATCGGATAGCACACTCAGGCAGAGAAAACTCCATAAAACTGTTCCCACCAGTGCTTGATATAAAATCAGAATAAGATTTGACGAGAGGATCAGAGGGAACATCAAATGGCAACTTCACCAGCACAAGTATCTCTAACAATTCGCCAGGAAGATCAACCCCCTCCCAGAAACTATTGGTCCCAAATAGTATCCCATTATCATACTGATGCATGCCTCTTATTATACCTGGCCTGGATGCGCCCGAGGTTTGAGCAAATAGAGGCAACCTGCTGCCACCCTTTTTATTTTTTAATGCTTCAGCCGTATCAGCAAGTGATTTTCTAGAGGTAAACAGGACCATCATTCTTTTTTGAAAATTTTGGTGTAGATAATAAATCATATCTGCCATTGCTTGAGGCTCTTTTGATAAATCTTTACCACCTCCGTATTGATAATAGGTTACCTGATCACTATAAAAAAATGGACTGATAAAATCTTTTTTGTGAACATTCGTATGCATATTAAGTCCATTTCTTGATAGAAAATATTCAAACGAATCATTCACCTTTAGTGTAGCAGAAGTAAGAAGACAATGATCTAATTTTTGAAAAAGGGTCTGGTTTAGTTTTCTACCTACATCGATCAAGGAGGCGTGGAGTGATATATCCAGACTCTGGCTTTTTGGCCCAAATCTTTTAAACTCGCCCTCAAACCAGTAGACCCAGTTCGGATCTTGATTATCAGTCAGTAGCATAATATTATCAAATATTAATGAATTTATTTCTCCTTGTCGCTCAATCGTCTTGTGCAATACTCTATATTTTTCTCTAGTCGGATCAATCTCCAAAATTGTTTTTTTAATATTATTCAGTGATTGGGAAATTTTTACGAGGTCGCTTTTCAACTCTTCTAATTCTGTATTGACTGGCGCATAAATTTTTTCGATATTTCTGATAATGGGTTTTTCTTGGTATGACTTTTCTGGATCAAAAAAATGTTCATTTTCATCCCTGATTGCTATCATAAAATTCTTCAATGATGATTGGGCACTACCAACCATATCTTTCAAATCATTTCTCAATCCTTTTATCGCAGGCTCTTTATCGCCAATTTTCATAAGGATACTGTTCCACCTCAAGTTTCTTGAGTGGCTAGGATCCGAAGTTTGCAAAAGAAAAGAAATGTTTTTTTCACTAAACTCTATTCGATATTGATCATAGGCACTTTTTATTAAATTATGTGCCTCATCGATAATGATTGAATTAAAATCAGGTAATAGATTTGCTCCAGCCGCTTCAATTAAAAGTAGCGAGTGGTTGATAACAATAATATGGGCCTTAAAAACAGCTTGCCTTAGTTTCCCATAGTAGCAACCCCGATGTTTGGCGCACGCTTCCCCAGTGCAGAAACCAGGCTCGCTTGAGAACAAAGACTGGAGCCAGGTTCTTCTTGAATTGAAAAAACCATTACACTCAGATATGTCACCGGTCTTTGTTCGATAAAGCCAAAATACGATTGGAATCAAAGCCTCAATATCGCTGTCATCCATCGTATCTGACTGAGCCAATAACCATTCAAACCTGGTTCTACATATATAATTGTTTCGGCCTTTTATCATCACAGCGTTAAAAGGAATCTCAGCAAGGTCAACCAACTGGGGTAGGTCTTTGTAAAAGAGTTGATCCTGTAGATGCTTAGTGTTGCATGAAACCACAGTAGGACCCTCAGTATCAATCTTTGATGATTTCTTGAGTGCAGCAAAAAGATAGGCTATCGTTTTTCCTAATCCCGTACCAGCCTCTACAACACCGATCCCTCTATCATTGCATAGGCTATCCTCGACATATTCAGCAAACTTAACCTGATTAAATCTATATTCAAATTTTTCATATTTTTGCTTAAAAATCCCATCTTCACCAAAAACATCGTTGACCTCAATATTTTCGATATTATTTTTACCCTGAGCATTAAAAGTGTTCGCCTTAAGGTTATGTTCTATTTTTGATTGACTTAGGCCCCCATCAAGGGCACCTTTTGAGCTCATGAGACTAGCGAGATCCTCATAAAGAGATTTATTCGGTATGCTAGAATTTCTTATGAGGTTCAGTACATTTGTAATAGTCTCCAGGGGGTAGCTGGCGAGTTCATCAAGGAGATATAAAAAAATCTCTCCACAATTCTCTGTATCCTTTTCAGCACGGTGACTGCCAGAAGAGGACAAACCATAAAATTCTGAGATCGACCCTAAGTTAAAAACGGCCTCACTAAATGCTAGACTCCTTGCCAGTTGCAAGGTGTCAAACATTTTACTAGTGCTTTCCTTTTTTCCAAATCTTAGACACAAGGCGTCTAAAAAACTTTTGTCAAAATTGATGTTATGTGCGACAAGCGGATCTTCACCGATAAAATCGATAAATTCATCTACAATTTCTTTCTCAAATGGTTTGTTCGCTACCATTTGATTGGTTATACCCGTGATTTTGGTAATCACAGGTGAAATATTCTGGTCCGGATTAATTAATGTTACAAATCGATCTGTTGGCTCTCCATTTACGAACCGTATCGCCGCAATCTCAATAATTCGATCTAGCGCAGGATCCAGACCTGTTGTCTCAAAATCGAAGGCAACAAAGCTCGATAGATTTACATTCTCAAGGAGTTCTTTATGATTCACTTCTAAGAAAATAGTATCCTAAAATAAAAACTAGGCCTTGACAGTTCGTCCTTGGAAATTTCTTGAGATAGCATGCCCGAAATAATATCACGTACCCCCTTGTTTCTAACAGCCCGATTAATAACAAAATTTAATAGGAAGCTGTATTTTGCAAGATCGGCAAGCTTTGAACTCGTACGAAGCTCTCCCCCAAGCTCTTGCCATAAAAGAGAATCGTACTCTTTAAAAACATCACCGCTATAGTTTTTTTCCTTAATTGCTTTGGAAGCTATCTTGGACGCATACATACCAGACACCATCGCATTTCCAATACCCTCACCCGTAAAGGGATCGACAAGACCTGCGGCATCACCAAGGAGCATATATCCGCCACCGTGGTTTGCCCTTTTTATTCTCCCAAGTGGGAGGTTCCAGCCTATAGCTCTTTCAGCTGGCTCTGCATTTTTGAAACGATCTTTAAACCTGTCGGATTTTATAACCTCATCCAGAATATGTCTTAGGTTCCTATCTTTTTTCTTCGCCTCATCCTTGCTAAGCCCGATCCCGATATTTGCTAAACCATTTCCAGCAGGAAATAACCAAAAATATCCCGGGTTTACCTCTTCTAAATAATGTAATTCAATCTGATTTGTTAGACCCTCTACACCTTTGTAATAGCACCTTAACGCGACAGCGGTGTTTTTCATATCCATCTCATATAAATCCATTTTTCTTAGGACAATAGAATTCGGGCCATCCGCACCCATAACAATCGGTGCCTCTAGCTGAACAATTTCACCATCAGCATTCACACCCTCTACTCCAACTACCTGGTCCCCATCTCTTATTAAGTCTTTAACGTTAAAGCCTTCTCTTGTTTCAACAACCTCTGCAGCTTTTTTAAAAAGAAAATTATCGAATACTTTTCTGGGAATAACATAACCCTCTGTAATATAATCGTTACGCTCAGAGCCTTTTAATTGAACATCAAACTCTTTGTTCCCTGGACTGCCAAAAGTAATTCTATCTATGGTTGCTCCGTTAAGTCCCCTAACACCCTCGAGTAAATCTAAGTCACGGAGTATCCTTACAGTCTTCCCAGAGAGAGCGTCTCCACATATTTTATCTCTAGGGAATACAGACTTGTCTAGCAGAAGAGTTTTAAGCCCAAATCTTTTTGCATAGAGAGCAGCTGTGCTCCCGGATGGCCCAGCACCAACAATAATTACATCATACATCTTCGTACAAGGTACTTTCATCAAAGTCAACGCCAAAAGATGGATAGGTAATTCCATATCGAAAATAATTGACCGTACGAAGAGAGTAAAATAAAACCACAAGTGGGATTAAAAACCAGGGCGCTCTGACACATAAAAATAGTGAAAAAATAAATAAGGGATAAAATCTAGCCCTCTGCAAGTGACGAACATGATCTGGAAAAATAAGAGCAACAATAGAAAACGGTAGATTAACCATAGCAACCGTACTTAGGATAGGATCATCAAGATAAAATCCAGAAAAAATTGCTATTATAAATAATAAAGATGATAAACCTAAATAATTAAATTTATTTTGCCAGGTTTCCACTACCCACTCCCCTTTAGAAATATCTAACTTTAAGGGAAACTGAAAAATCAGCAATGCCCCTAAAAAGCCTACGGAGTAAGCAACGAGGTGTAATACAAACCTACCGTAGTCAACACCCGTACCAATAGCCCCAATAATAATCAAGGCAGATGCTATTAGTGTATGACTAACTAGTTCACTGGATGTAAGCCTTTTTGATCCACCCGTCCATAGTCCATTGGGACGTAAAATATAAAAAAATAGTACAGAGGATATTGCAATTCTCACCAGTCCGCTTATACTATCCGCCCAATCCCAATAAACAAATCTATACTCAAGGCCCGCAGAAAGCACACTGCCGCAGACTGTCATCGACCATATAACAAAAAGCCTAATAATAGAAAATTTCTCAATAAAATCTCCTGCGGTTTTAATATCCTTTTGGAACACAGCATATCTTAACGAGTCTCTGGGGAAAACTTTTTCCACTAGCATAGGCTATCCTATTATTGGGTTTCCAGTTAAAATTTCTATGACTTCATTTGTAATTATAAAACCAACGACTAAGGCTGAAACAATGAAAAGTACCTTGACCAACAGAGGGTCAATGTTTTTATTTTCCATACCAGTTACTAGCTCCCTAATGAAGTCAGGTATTCCCCATTTAATTAGCACAAACAGGGCAGTAAGCATACCACCTATTGGTAACATATACTTTGCTGATAGATTATCTAAAAAGTCAAAGAAAGAGATATTAAATAGAGTATTAAAATCATTAAACCCTCCCATTGACATTGAAGCAAAAATACCAACCAAAGTCACAATAGCACCAAAAATAATCGTGGCCTTTTCTCTGCTCCACCCTTTCTGGTCTATGAAGTATGCGGTAATGACCTCTAGTATTGATATTGCTGAAGTGAGAGCTGCCATAAAAAGTAAAAAAAAGAATAAAGACCCCCAGAGGATTCCTCCGGCTATTTGAGGGAATATAGTTGGCAAGGCAACAAAAATTAAGCCCGGACCTGAATCTGGATCAGCACCCAATGCAAAGACTGTGGCAAAAATAGCTACTCCAGCCATGATCGCAATTAGAGTATCTAAAAGGATAATCCACAAAGCAGAGGACAGCAAATTTTGATCATTCTTCAGGTAACTGCCGTATGTAATCATTGTGCCCATTCCCAGACTTAAAGTAAAAAATGAATGACCCAGGGCCTGAACAATGCTTGAGGCTGTTAGATCATCAAACCTAGGTAAGAAAAGAAATTCAAGCGCTTTTGAGCCATTAGGCAGCGTCAGCCCCCGAACCATCAAGACTGCTAATATAACTAGGATTGCAGGCATCATAATTTTAGCCCATTTTTCAATCCCACCCTTAACACCTTTGATGATTATCATAATCGTTAAAAACATAAAAATAATTTGCCAAAAAACAGGATTCACAGGGTTTGAAATAAAAGATGTAAACTGTTGGCCCGCTAAATCTGGATTCCCATTTAAGCCAACAAACCCTCCGGCTACAGATAGTATTGCATATCTAAGGGTCCAGCCACCAACGACACCATAAAAAGAAAGAATCACAAACGCGGAAAAAACACCTAGAGCACCAACAAATTTCCAGTTTGTGTTTGGGGCTATAGACTCAAAAGCACCTACGGGGCTTAATTGTGTTTTCCTTCCTATCACAAACTCCGCTATTACAATCGGTAAACCAACTAATAGAATGCATAATAAATACACTATTGTAAAAGCCGC
>CAYFIF010000097.1:0-6713 GCA_964343085.1 uncultured bacterium
AAGTTCTGTTGCTCATATTATTCAAGAATTACAAATAGTTACAGATAGTTTTGAAGATATAAAAGCGGATATTAAACAAAATAGCAAATCCATTGAAATATTGAAAAATGAAATAACTGAGAAAAATCAAATGACTAATACTAGGATTGATAAAAGCATAAAAGAGTCAGAAAGACAATTTAAAGATTTAAATAAAAATCTTGATGAGAAAATTGATTTGGTAAATAGATCTTTTGATGAACATGAGGATCAAAATCTTAGAGAAAGGAGGAAAATGGAATTAGATATGAACGATATGGAAGATTTAATCCAAAGACAAAATGATAATGTTATTAAAAAGTTTGATGAACTAGAAAAAGAATTTTATACTGTAAAGACATCTATTGACGAGTCACTGTCCCTTTTAAAAACCAATATAGATAGATTAGATAGTGATTTGAAAATTGTAAAAAAGGCTCTTGAAAAAAAGAAATAAAAATGTTTATCTAAATTTAAATTAAGATGATTAAATAGTAGATACGGGAAACAATATATTATATAATTTAAAATGTAATTATTAACTATAATAAATCTTAAATCGGTGAAAAAAATATGTCAAAAAAACTAATCCAGTTTTCAATATTAATATTTCTGTCAGAAGCTTTATTTTCGCAAAGCCCTGAAACACTATTAGGCCTAGCTGAAAAACAAATGGCAGATAAAGAGCTCGTGATTGCTGAAGAGAATTTAAAAAAGGCTCTTGAAATTGATCCTTCTTTTGCACCAGCATTTAAAGCTTTATCAAAGTTAGCGCTGCAAAGAGGAGATCTGACTACGGCTAATAGTTTTTCAATCCAAGCAGTTCAGGCAGATGAAGATTTTAGATCATGGTCAGATGGAATCTCTAGTATAGCACAAAAGATCCAAAACGGAAGAACAAATATTCAAAAAAGGATGTATGATGATGCCATTAAAGAGTATTCTGATATTCTGTCTGATTTTCCATACTTTCCTGAGGCAGCCTTTTATATTGGATTGGCTTACTTTAAACAAAAAGATATTGAAGGAGCTGCTCAGTATTTTAAAAAAGCATTAGATATATATCCAATGCATGCAAAAGCAAGAAAAGGTTTAAACAATGTAACTAAACAATTTTTAAATAATGGTAATAATGCATATAAGAGAGGGGATATAGAAAAAGCAACAGAAAACTACAAAAAGGCAATAGAATTTGATGATTCTTTCTATCTAGCATATTTTCAGTTAGGGGTTTTAGAAAAAAAGATGGGCAGATCTAAAGAATCTATAAAATATCTTACAAATGTTATTGAAATTAAACCTGAACATTTTAGATCATGGTTTACAATAGCGTCTGTTTATGAGTCTGATGGGAATAATTTAGATGCTATAAAAAATTATGAAAAAGCTATTGAGATTAATCCTAATTATACAAAAGCATATGGTAATCTTGGGAAATTATACACAACCCAGGGCGAGTATGATTTAGCAGAGAAAACCCTAAAAACGATTATTAGTATTGATAATAATTACGCTGATGGATTTATGCACTTAGGAAATTTGTATTTAATTCAAGAAAAATTTGATCTGGCTTATGATAACTTGAATATTGCGACAAACTTAGACGATAGAGACTATCATAAATATTTCCAACTTGCAACAGCTGCCAACGCATTAGAAAAATGGGATGATAGTGGTAAGGCAGCACAGAAATGTACGGAATTGCAAAAGAGGTTTGGTGGTGGTTGGTATGAATTAGGCGTATCTGAGTTTGGCAGAGGAAATAAGACTCGCGCAAAAAGATATTTTGACGAAGCTCATAAAGATAGAGATTGGCGGGAATTAGCTGCTAGGAAAATTGATGAAATAAATAACCCCCAAAAGTATCAAAAATAAATTTGAAAAAAAACAATCCTATAAATGGAGTCATCTTTGACTTAGATAACACACTTTTAGATTTTATGAAGATGAAAGAATTCGCAGTAAAGGCAGCTATTAAAGGAATGATAGAAGCAGGATTGTCTATAAACGAGGCTAAATCATATGATGATATTATTGAGATTTATGAAAAGTATGGTTGGGAAAATCAGAGTGTTTTTAATGTTTTTCTTGAAAAACAAATTGGATATGTTGATAATAAATACTTAGCTGCAGGAATTGTTGCATACAGACGAGCTAGAGAGGCGAATCTTATGGCATATCCAAATGTTAATAATACTTTAATGTTTTTAGTTAAAAATGGAATAAAATTAGGTGTTGTCTCTGATGCTCCAAGCCGTGAAGCGTGGATGAGAATTTATTACTTGAATTTATATCATTTTTTTGATGTCGTAATAACTTATGATGACAGTAAAGAAAGAAAACCCTCATCAAAGCCATTTGAATTAGCTTTAAAAAAGCTTGGTTTATCTCCAGCTGAGACTATTATGATTGGTGATTGGCCTGATCGAGATGTAGTCGGCGCTAAGAAGATTGGAATGCGTACGGCTTTTGCCCGATATGGGGATACTTTTGGGACTATAAACTCTGGTGCAGATTGGGATTTAAATGATATTTATGATTTGATAAAAATTGTAGAAGATATAAATAATTGTGAGTGATTTATACATTGGCTGTGATATTGAAAATATTTCAAGATTTAGAAAGAAATTAAATGCCAAATCAAAAATATTTTTAGATAAAATTTTTTCCAATAAAGAACAAATTTATTGCGATTCAAAATCTGATCCTGCTATGCATTATGCAGGGAAATTTTGTGCAAAAGAAGCAATTGTTAAGGCAATTAAATCATCCAATCAAAAAATTTCAATTAGGATCAACCAGATAGAAATTTTAAACTCATCGCAGGGTGAGCCGGTAGCGAGTTTCAAGGTTAATATTAAAGGGTTTTGTAAAATATCAATTTCTCATACTTCTGATTATGCAATGTCGATTGCTTTATTTATTGTACAATGAAACTACTTTTTACAAGAGAGCAGGCACAACAATTAGATAAAATCTCAGCCGATGAATTTTTTATTCAGGGAAAGGAATTGATGGAACGTGCTGGAAGGGAAGTAGCTGGTATAGTAATTAAAGAAATAAAAAAACAAGAATCAAATTCGGTATTAATTTTATGTGGAAAAGGAAATAATGGAGGTGATGGATTTTCTACTGCTATAGAATTAATAAAAAAATCCGTAGACGTGCGAATTCATTCTTTGTACAATAAAGAATCTTTTAACGAAGATTCACGATATTTTTTAGACTTATGTTTAGATCTTAGAATACCAATTTCCTTTGGTATTGATTTAGTAAAATTCAATTTTAATCACTGTATTATACTAGATGCTATCTTAGGAATAGGATTTAAAAATTTTTTAAAAAAAACAATTATTCCTTGGGTAGAATTTATTAATAAATCTAATTCAACTGTTATTTCCATTGATATTCCAACTGGATTAGATAGTAACTCAGGATTAATAAAACCAATAGCGGTTAAAAGTTCAATCACAGCTACTATGGGTTTTAAAAAGATTGGAATGGTTTTCCAAAATGGAAAAGAATATTGCGGGAGGATAAAAATTCTTGATATTGGATTTCCAAAGGTAGCATACAACAAAACAAAAGGATTGAATTGGTTTGAATTTGATGATAAGGATATTTCTAAAACTATAATTAGATCTAAAGCTGCAACAAACAAGTTTAAACAAGGAAAAGTATTAATAATTAGCGGTTCAATTGGTATGACAGGAGCAGCATCACTATGCGCTTTAGGTGCAATGCGAATTGGGGCAGGTTTAGTAACCCTTGTTATTCCTAAATCTGTAAATACTATAATTGAAACCAAATTGACAGAAGCTATTACCTATCCTCTTGATGATAAAAATAAAGGCTACCTTTTTCATGAACATTTAAATATGATTTTGGAAAAATGTGAACTAGTTGATTCAGTGATTATTGGACCTGGCATAGGAAGAAACATGGAAACACAAAAATTGGTTATTGATTTGGTATCAAAAATAAATAAACCTATTGTATTAGATGCAGATGGTTTATTTCCATTTAATGATAATTTGGATAGACTAAATGATTCAAAAAGTGAATTGATAATAACTCCTCATTTTGGGGAAATGTCAAGATTAGTTAATTTGTCCGAAAATAAAATTGTAAGTGACTTTCCATATATTTTTGAAAATTTTGTTAATAATTTTAAGCATTCTGGATTAGTCAAGCAGGTGCCTGCTTGTTCATTTTTTAATGATTCTATAGTTATTAATTGCAGTGGAAACCCTGGCCTAGCAACAGCTGGTACCGGGGATATACTATCAGGAATAATAGGAGGCTTATTGGCAATGGGCATTAGAGCAAAAAAAGCTATTCCATTTGCGGTATACATACATGGAAAGGCATCAGATATATTAGTTAAAGATAAAGGCTATAGAGGACAAATAGCTTCCGATATTGCAGAACATATTCCTTTTGTGATCAAAGGATATGAAGGACTATAAAAAATTATTTTTTCTTTATCTATTGCTAATATTACTCGTATCTAGCATTCCTGGAAATTCATTTCCAAAAAGTTGGTTTTCTCTAGGTTTTCAAGATAAAATATATCATATAATAGAATATTCTATATTAGGAGTCTTAGGTTATTTAGCGTACAACAAAACTGCAGGAAATAAAATTATAATTTTTTGTATTATTTTTGGATTTTTTGATGAACTTTATCAAGGATTGATTCCGGGTCGTTTCCCTAATGCTTTTGATGCAATTGCTGATGGTTTGGGTGTAATATTAGGCTATAGTATTATACGATTGATAAAAAAAAATGATTAGAAGATTATATATTAGAGATTTCGCGATTATAAAAGAATTAGAGCTCAATTTTAATGCTGGTATGACAGTGATTACTGGTGAAACGGGATCTGGAAAAACCTTGATAATAAAAGCAATTTCTATTGCTTTTGGAGCAAAATGCAATCGATCAATGATAAGGCATGGTACTCAAAAAATGATCATTGAAATTTGTTATGACGAAAATACAATAAGAAGAATTATTAGAAAAGAAGGACCCTCGAATTCTTACTTTAATGAAGAGCCTATAACTATTAAAGATTTAAAAAATCGTACAAAATATTTAATAGATTTTCATGGCCAAAATGATCAGCAATTAATTTTAGATAGAAACTATCATATTTATTATTTAGATAGATTTTGTAATCATCAGAAAGATTTAGACTCACTAAAAAATATTTATAATGAGCTTAACGATAATGTTAAAAAACTACGCCATTTTGAAGCAAAATTATCTAAAGCTAGAGATCAAAAAGAATTAATGGAATTTCAAATATCAGAGATTGAATCGGTCTCTCCGAAAAATGATGAAGACAAAGATTTAGAAAAAGAATTTAAAATTCTTAGTAATATGACTGATATAATAAAAATTTTGAATAAAACAAATATTTTATTATCAGAAGGAGATTCATCTGTTAATTATAAACTCGCTAATATCTTAATTCCTTTGGAGAAACTAAAAAATTTTGATGAAAACATTAATAATGTTGTAGATTTATTTAATCAAGCATTGGTTCTTTTGGAGCAAGCTAATACAGATATAAATATCTGTATATCATCTTACGAAGTTGATAATGATAGGCTTATTGAGATAGAAAATAGGTTGATGCAGATAGAAAAATTAAAAAGAAAATATGGTGGGAGTATTTCTTCAATTATAGATTATTTATCTCAATTAAAAAAAGATATTGGTAATATAGTAATTGAGGAAAATTTATTGATTGATATAAAAAATAAAATTAAATCTTTAAAAGAAACTTTTACTAATATTTCAATAAAATTGCATAATGAAAGAGCAAAAAAAGCAAAAGTTTTATCAAAAGCAATAATTAAATATATGGAACTTCTGGAAATGCCAAACTCTCAGTTTAAAATAAAAATAAGTCAGGAAAAAGATAAGGATAGTTTTGTTTTTTTTGATGGTCAATTTATTAAATTTGATTCAAATGGGTTTGATCACATTGAATTTTATTTGTCAACCAATCCGGGTCAGCCTGTAAAACCTTTGTCATTAATTGCATCTGGTGGAGAAGCTTCAAGGATAATGCTAGCAATAAAGTCAGTTTTCCAAAATTTAGACCCTGTAGATACACTTGTTTTTGATGAAATTGATTCAGGAATTTCTGGTAAAGCTGCTAAAAAAGTAGCAAATCATCTAAAACAACTAAGCCAAACTAAACAGGTGTTTTGTATTTCACATTTAGCGCAAATTGTTGGGACTGCTGATAATCATTTACATATTAATAAATTTGTAAATGAAAATAATGTGCGGCTTAAATTAAAATATTTAAACGCTAAAGAAAGTCCAGCGATTATTAAAGAACTTTTTATTGGAACAAACTTAGTAGGGAGCTAAATGGATAAAATTATAATCGAAGGTGGTAATTCATTATCTGGCAAAGTAACTATAAGTGGAGCTAAAAATGCAGTATTACCTATAATGGCAGCTTCTATCCTTGGGAATGGAGAATCAATTATTACCCGTGTTCCCGATTTAAGAGATACAAGAACCATGATTAGGTTGCTAGAAATAATAGGATCAGTCTGTAGATTTTCCGATGGTAAGCTAACTATTGATAGCGCTAGTGTAGATAATCCAGAGGCACCATATGAGCTAGTTAAAACAATGCGAGCTTCTTTTTATGTTATGGGTCCATTGT
>CAYFIF010000098.1:0-6619 GCA_964343085.1 uncultured bacterium
TTTTTTATATCGCCTACATACCTATCGCCGTTTGCATAATCAAATATACCTTCTTTTGCCCATTTGCCATTATCCCATTTTCCTCCGTATTTATCTCCATTAGGAAATAAATATGTGCCTTGACCATATCTTTTATCTTCTTTCCATTCACCAATGTATTTATTGAGATTTTTATAAACATAAGAGCCTTGACCTTCTTTTAATCCATTGCGCCAGTTCCCAATATATTTTTCGCCATTAGAATAAACATAGGTCCCTACACCATGCCTTAACTCATTTATCCAATTCCCATTATATACATCTCCCGTTGCATATTTTATTATTCCCTTGCCATTTATATAACCGACTTTCCATTGGCCAGTATAGACGTCACCATTGGAATATGTCATCGTTCCTTGGCCACTTCTCTTATTATTTATCCAATTTCCAATATAAACATTTCCATTTGAATATTTTAGTGTTCCATGACCTTCAAGGGTGTCTTCTACAAACATTCCCTCATATATATCTCCATTAGAAAAAGTATACACCCCATAACCAGATTTTAAATCGTTTTTCCAATTGCCATTATATATATCGCCATTATAATGGGTAAAAATTCCTTGACCATGCATCATATTATTTTTCCACTCGCCATCATACTTATCACCATTAATATAATTAAACACACCATTCCCAGATTTTAAATCGTTTTTCCACCCACCATCGTAAATATTTTTATTTACATAAGTATAAGTCCCTTGTCCAGTTAATAAACCTTTATAAAAGTTTCCTTCATAAATATCTCCATTTGAATATGTATACTTTCCTTTTCCTGTGCGAAAATCATCTACCCATTGACCTGTATAGGTTTCACCATTTGCATAGACATACTCGCCTTTACCAAATTTCCTATCATTTTTCCAATTCCCCTTATACCTATTTCCATTTGAATATAAATAAACTCCGTATCCATCAAATCTTCCTTTTTTCCATTGCCCTGTATATTTTTCTCCATTCTGAAAAAGGTACATGCCATTACCAGACATTTCATTATTTTTATATTCGCCCTCATATTTATCGCCATTTGTAAAAACAAAAACACCTTTTCCATCTTTCAAATCATTGTTCCATTCACCAGTGTAAAAGTCTTTATTAAAATAGTAATAGGAGCCTATACCATCCTTTTTTCCGTTCTTATATTCGCCCTCATATTTATCGCCATTTAAAAAAATAAAAACTCCTCTTCCGCTCATTTTACCATTTTCCCATTCGCCTTCATAAGTTTCTCCATTTTTAAGAGTCATTTTTCCATTCCCATGGAAGTAGTTATTTTGAAATTCACCTATATACTGGTTGCCTGAATTAGCATAAGTCAACTCGCCCTTGCCCTGCCTTTTATCATCGATCCATTCTCCGTTGTATATATCACCATTTGGGTAATAATATGTACCGAAGCCATGTCTTTTTCCATTAAAACTTTGCCCGATGAACTTATCTCCATTGAGGATAAAATTATCAATTACAACAGAATTCTGTGCCACTGATATGGAAAAGAATAATAATTGATATAATGACTTTTTCATTTTCTAAGAATTGGTAGTGTAAATTAAGAAATTTTTAATTGAAATCTTCATTAAATGTGATAACCCATTTTATTTAAAGGAAATACTATTGCATTCAGCTAATAAATAGGAATTCAAAACCAGTTTTTAAAAAATAAATCAAGTATTATAACTCTGATTTAATAATTTAAGTATTTTGAGGCGATGAGAATTCGTATTAATGTGTTATTGTTCAGGTTTGCATTTGCCACATATTTCTTTGGCTAGTCCGTAAGAAGGAAAATCGGGATAACTTAAGACACTTTTACTCTGGTGATGTATTTCCCAAACGCATCCACATTTTGGACATTTTTTTAATTTATCCTTGTTCTGCCTTTTATCATTTGAGGAATCTTGTTGTGACATTGCTGATGTTAATTGTTTTTAAGGTTTATTGCGATATATTCTTTAATGACTTATTTAATATGAAAAAGAAAATATATTATTAAAATTTTATCCCAAATTTCTGTAGGATAGTCAAATATAATTTATATGTAAAAATCGTAATCAAAATTGAAAATATTATGCTAAAAATAAAATTAAAGTCATATTTTAGCAGAAAGGGAAAAGAAATAAAAAAAACAAGGGATGGAATTGTAAGAAAAAAAATACCACTGGATAATTCTTTAATTTTTATCATGTCACCTGTCTCATAAAATAGCCATATTATAGCGAGAATTGAGACTGTAGGTATTGATGCTAGCAATGAACCAAAAAATGTATTTGTTTTTGAAATTTCAGAAACAATTAAAATTATGAATGCGGAAATAAATATTTTTATTATATAAAAAGACATCCTAGGCTAATAGAAGTTTATATTTTTCATGTATCAATTATATCACTTAGTAATAGTAAATCAAAAATACTTATAAAATAATCGGAATCTAAATCCATAGACCAAAATAAAAAAGATGCACTAGGGTCCTGGTTGAAAATTTCACTTTGCAGCAAAAGAAAATCGCTAAAATCAATGATAGTGTTATTATCAACATCACCTTTTTCATTTATTATCTGATAATTAAGCATAGTATTAAATCCAGAAATAAGACAAATCGGAGCTAGTTGAGAATGGCCACCCAAGAATTCAGGAAATAAAATAAGTTCAACGTTTTCTGCTCCATTGTTTAGAAAGTCATCATAAATGATTTGAGCGTTTTGATATGGTACAATATCATCTCCTATTCCATGATAAATATGTGTAGGGCTATTTGGAACCCACCCTAGTAATGTATTTTCACGAAATGTTTGGTTGAATATATTATCTTCATTATTTATAAAATCTTCTAGTACATCGGGTAAAATAATATCTAACGGATTTTCTGGCATAATTTGATTTATTTCTGCTCCTGAATGGGTTCCATCAAACAATGAAGGAAGTGTATCTGCCCAGAATGGATTAAAATAATCCATGAAATTCACCTCAAGACCTTGATAATACCATAAATGGCTAGTTAAAACATAAGGAACATAGTAAGGTTGAGAATATTCTGGATTTGACAAAAAATAGTCTACCATTGTTCCTGCTAAATCATAAGGTCCAGCCATTGGAAAAGAAGCAGTTATCTGAAATTCATCATCGTAAAAAAGTTCGATCCCTCTTTGAGATGCAAGCGTTGCGTATCCACCATCAGAATATCCCAATAAAAAAATTTGATTATTATGTTGGAATTTATTTTGAATGTCTAATTCTGTGTTTAAATATTTAACAGATCTTAACATATTTATTACAGAAAGTGTATGAGGTTCAGAAATTATGTATGGATGAAAAGATGGGTCTCCTATCCCTTTATAATCAGGAAATAAAGTAATAAAACCACTTGGTGTGGTGACTAGTCCTGCAAAAAGAATTTCAAAATTCTCGATTGACATTCCTGTAATGGATGGAGCTTGACTATCCAAAATTATCGTTCCGTGATTATATACTGCTATTGGAAAGGCTTTAGAATAATTTTGAGGAATACTAACAAGCCCAGATAGAGTATCTACTGTACCATTTTGATTATGTGATTCATAAGAAATGTCATACACCGATATAGGGTAAATTGGGCTTGGCGCGAGTTCACCAAGGCTACCTAATAATAGTTCTATTGATTCAATTGTAAAAGTGTTCCTCTCATTAAAATCGATTAGATCTCCTGGGTCTGACTTAATCAAGCTAATACAAAAAAGAAATTTTATTAAATAATTAGTTTTCAATTTTATTGATATGATATTAATCAATTATTTACCAGGAAATGCATAAAATTCAATCCCTTTATTCTGCCATTCAGGATCTAAAGAATCATTTGGAGAATAATAGTAGTCTTTATCCAATTCATGATAGAATCTGTAAATAGGAATTGATCCAGGAGCAGAATCAGTTAATGCATAAAACTCTATGTCTTTTTTATGCCAAATATTCATATTTAAAGTATCTATAGAATATAAAAAAATACTATCGACCTTATGAATATATTTAAAAACAGGTTTGTTCCAATCAGCTGATTGGGTATAGGCAAAAAAATCAACACCTTTAAATTTCCAGATCTGATCCAAATCGGATTTAATTGAAAAACAGTATTTTTTTTCTATCCTATGTAAATATTTGTAGACTGGATATCTTTTTTCAATCGGGAAAGGTGGATTTTGAGATATTTCTAAATAAGTAGAATCAGTAAAAAAAATTTTGTTTTTATCAAATGGCCATTCGCCTTTTGGATATTTGATTTCATATTTATTAACATTTTTAAAAATATCTTCTTCTGTAAGAAGAATTTTATAATTACAATTTGAATTATATTTAATTTTTTTTGAATGAGGATATAAATCAATTTCAGACTTGTCTCTTTTTTTAAAATCCAACTCATCTCTTTTTTGACCTATAAACAACTCCATAACAATATTATTATTTTCAAATAATAATAAATTAATTGGTAGAGGATTATTAAAAATTGACCTGCTGAAATCTGAATCATTTAAAAAAATTTTATGGAAGTAGATTTGGTAAATATTTTTTGATGCATTTCTAATCAATATCGTTGATTTCTTTTTATTTAATAGTTCATCAATAATTATAGGAATACCATCAAATATGTCTTCAGCATTATCCACAACTTTATAAGTTGAGATTGATTCTATATATTTAGTTTTCACATTAACTAGATTAGATCTAAATGTAAAGTTTGAATTTCCGTTTATCGTTTTCCCAATACTTCCTTCTAATAAATATTTAGCGCCCAATTTTGATGCAATATTAAGGATACATAAATCATAACAGTTATATCCAAAAAGACTGTCACTATCAAATATACTATCTAAAACTATTTTGGGAACTACTCTATATTTAGGTATAGAATCTAGATTTTCAGAAAATTCTTTCATTAAACTATCAATAAAATTTGATTCAATATTATAATTCTCAAATTTAGAAATAAGTATTAAAGTATCATTTCTAATTGAATCAAAATTTTGATTAAATACTTTGCTAGTGTTTTGTGAATAACAATGAAAAATAATAAAAAAAGAGATTCCTAAATAAGTTCTGTTCATTATCTTAGATTAAAATGATAATAAATATTCAAATTCTAAGTTATTACTAGAGAAAAAATATTCAACTGAATTTTAATTAAAAAAAGAAATTATTTTATTTGAAACCAAATTAACGTTTTTGTTTTTCCTTATAACATTACTATGCGTAGCATCAGGAACAATCAAGATTTCTGATCCAGGCAAATTTTTAGCCATTTCTTTTGTGTGAGATGGAAAAATTAAACCATCGTCATCAGCTACTATAACAAGAATTGGTACGTTTATACTATTTAAATCATTTTTCGTATATGATGGATATACGCTTGTACCTAACTGAACCATCATGGCTTTCATATTTATAAATTTATCCTTTTGCTTTATAAACTCATATGATTCGTTAAATACTTTTAGGGTTATATTATTATTAATATCTTTAAAACCTTCAGATGTGTAAAAGCTGTAGCGCTGATTTTTATCAAAGTCAAGACCATCGTAATGATATAAAGAAGCTATTGATACACCTTTTATAATTTTTTCAGGAAAATATTTACTTATTGATAATACAACAACGCCACCCATGCTATGACCTACAGAATAAAATTTAGTTATCCCGTTTAGCTCAGCAAATGATACTATATCATTTGCCATAGTATAGTAAGAAAAAGATTCGATCCCTATATCAGTTCTACCGTGACCTCTCATATCTACAGCAATTACAAAATAATTATCAGATAAAGAGGTAATAATTTTTTTATATAATTCTGAAAATGCCAGGCTACCATGCAAAAATATTAAAGGTGGATTTTTGGAGTTTCCTATAGAATAATAATACATATTTAGATCATTAACTTGAATATTATCCATTTTAGCGGATTTAATTGGCCTAGATATGTCTCTAGCTACAAAACTGGCGCAACTATTAAAACAAATAAATGAGAAATATAGAAATGGGAGATATATTTTTATCTTTTTCATATTAAAATCTAGGAACACCTGGGCTACTAAACAAAAAAGATGAAAAGGCAAAGGACGGGTTCAATTAATTAATGGTAAAGACAATAATACAAGTTAAAAAGGACATGTGTAAAATACTTTAAATGTTTGGATCTTATTTTCCCTTAATTGGATCAAACATTGAGCCAATTTCAGTTTTTCCATTTGCTCTATACCTTTGCCCAGTTTCCATATCTTCAATTATCCATTTGGTTGGGCATTTAGTTTTAATAATTAATTTTATTGATTTTTCAAGTTCCTGGACCACTTCACCATTGACTAATTTTCTAGTTCTAATCATTTTATAGCTCATTTTTATTATTTTCCATTAAATAAATAAGTTTTTTTTCCTTTACTATTCTATTATATGCATTATTATATAGTTTCATTTTATTTAAACATTTTTTTGATTTATCATGTGCAAATTTAAGAGACCTAATATTATCGTCTAAATCAGATAACTTAACATCTAAAGCATTGGGATTTTTACATAACCGTTCAATATAGTCATTGTAATTTTCATTTGTTCTTTTTGT
>CAYFIF010000099.1:0-6559 GCA_964343085.1 uncultured bacterium
GTGAATGATAAGTAACAATAAGCGGGTATAAATCTAAATCCAGTTCTATGGGGCCTAATAGGTAATAGTCTTCGGCCTCATCTTTACCCTCTTCCAGGATTGTTACCTTATTCCCAAATTGTACAGTATCTGTTTCAATTTCTCCACTGTCTATAATATTAAATGGTGCATGAGACTGCATCAATTGTTTCTTATAAACTATTAAACTCTGTTTTTCTCTAACAGCATGGTACTCCGCATTTTCCTTAAGATCTCCCTCGCTAGCTGCTTCTCTAATCTTTACAGAGGTCTCTCTCTTTAATTTATCAAGAGACTCCATTTCCTCTACCAATACTCGGTATGTATCTCGTAAAATCAAAGTTGCCATATTTACATTCCTATTAATTAAACAGTTTAAATAAATCTTAGTTATTATATACCCAAATTTTAATGGGTCTAATCTTTTACAGTAATTTATATTATTTTGAAATTTAACAATTCAGATTACAATTATCTCTAAAAAAATCCTCTTAATTATTTGAATATATAATGTTTGTGGGTTTTACTGTAAACATAAATTAGATTATACCATCTTGGTTTAACATAACATAAGCAAAAGGGAGAACGCTATGCTAAAAAAACAAAGAAAAAATCTAGAACGATACATCGTCTTTGTGGGAATAAGTGTAATGGCATTTCAATCATGTACTACTACTTCCCCTCCACCATCACCGACACCACAAACTGAACTCAAATCAAGTGCAAACCCAAAGGTTGAGACCAAACATATTCAAATAGTTAATTTTAATCTAGAGGGTATAACGCACAATGATTTCATGGGTGTTGCCAAGGATGTAGCTCCAAATTTCGCTCCGCTTTCTGGACTGATTTCTAAGGTATGGCTTTCCGATGAAACAAATAACACCTATGGTGGTGTTTACTCATGGAAAAGCCAAAAAGACTGCGAAAACTACCGAAACGGTGAACTCTACGCTGGCGCTTTAACTAATAATAAAAACTTTGCAAATCTCTCTGATAAAGGATTTTCTGTTCTTGAGGGACCAAGTAGCGTGACAGGTAATCTACTCAACCAGACACCGACTTATATTCAAGTCATTAATTTTAATCTTGAGGGGATAACCCACGGTGATTTCATGGGTGTTGCCAAGGATGTAGCTCCAAATTTCGCCGCCCTCCCAGGATTAATTTCCAAGGTATGGCTTTCCGATGAAGCAAATAACACCTATGGTGGTGTTTACTCATGGAAAAGCCAAAAAGACTGCGAAAACTACCGAAACGGTGAACTCTACGCTGGCGCTTTAACTAATAATAAAAACTTTGCAAATCTTTCCGATAAAGGATTTTCTGTTCTTGAGGAACCAAGTAAAGTCACCCACATGAAATAAACCATATTAATTGGAAAACAAAAGCCTCAAAAACATTGGGGCTTTTGTTTTCCAAAGGCATTCTATTTTTTAGATGAGTATTCACTTATTATTATTTTTTTAAATTTATTTACTCCAGTTTTTTTGATTGTAATTAATCTTAACTGATTAAAAAAACCGTCGTCCCGAGTTTCGGTATGTATAATGACTCAATCAAAATATTAACTAAAATGACCAGCTGTCTCTTCTTTTTAATTTTAATTATCTCTGGGCCAACCCTGGCACAGGGTACTAGCTTAACTTTTAAAAATGAAAAAATATCTTTCTACAATGAAAAAACTATTTATGATAAAGGCTTTAACTATAAAAAATATGAGCCAAAGGCCTCTGACCTAATCATTTCTAGATCTAATTATATCGAAAAATTATATGGGTTCTGGTTGGGTCAGTGTATTGCTAATTGGACTGGATTAATAACTGAAATGGACAAAATAGGTAATCTAGGTAAAATAAAAACAGGAAAATTTTATACTCGTACTGATTGGGGTAAACCTGATCTACCTAATATTTGGAGTAATAATCAACCAAGTGAACTTTCTCCAACTATTGATTTTGTTTTTAAAGATCAAAATGAGGTTTGGGATTCAGATGATGATACAGATATTGAATATATGTATCAGTACCTCCTTCACACAAATAAAACAGTTTTTTTAACAAAAACACAAATCAGAGATGGCTGGTTAAAACATATAAAGAAAGAAGAAGAAAATTATTTATGGGTATCAAACCAAACTGCTTTTGATCTAATGCATAAAGGAATGACCCCGCCAGAAACAAGCTTGCCAAAAAACAATCCCCACTATGAAATGATTGATGCTCAGCTTACTACAGAAATTTTCGGGTTTTTTGCTCCTACTCGCCCTGATATTGCGCTTAAAATTTCAGAACTACCCATTCTTACGACAGCTAGATATAATGCAAAATGGATTTCTGAGTTTTATGTTATAATGTATTCGTTAGCACTTTATGATGAATCAAACCAAAATATGAAAGAAAAAATTTTCTGGATGGCGAGTCAAGCACGCATAAGATTACCAGATGAATCTTATTCAGCAAAAATGTTTGATTATGTTAAAAAAAATTATGAACTCGGTATACCATGGGAACAAACTAGAGACGAAGTCTATAATAGATACCAAGTAATGCAGATGGATGGTTATGATCTAACATCCAAAAATTTATATTGCAATGCATGCTTTGCAGCTGGAATAAATTTTGCCTCAAGCATAATTAGTCTTTTGTATGGTGAAGGTAACCTAAAAGAAACTATCAAAATTGGCACTCTAGCAGGCTGGGACTCCGATAATCCAACATCGACATGGGGAGGATTAATAGGCTTTATGATTGGCAAGGCTGGTATCGAAAAAACTTTTAATAGAAATTTTTCAAACAAATATAATATACATAGAACTAGACAAGCTTTTCCTAATAATGGAATCGATACATTCAATAATATGGCACATACAGGTGTTTTAATTATTGATCGCGTGATCCAAGATCATATGGGTGGCGGAATAAATCTTGATCAAGATTTATGGTTTATCCCTAAAAAGCCATTTAACATTCCTAAGGCAACTTATTAACTAAAAAAGGTTCACATACAATATTTGATCCCTACCCCCTTTAACAGAAATATAAAACCTTTCATTATTCGCAAATCTTTTACCATAGTAATACTTTGAAAAACTTAATCTTAAATAGGCCTTGTTACTTTTTGGTTTGTAGATTTAGACATGGCATGGCCAAAAAACTTTAATTGTATTCCCAGTCAAACATGGGTAGATGAGCCCTTACAAAATCTAGCTAAGAAGTATGATACTGTTGAGGAACATGGCTGGTATAATAATCTAGACATTACAGTATCTCAGCTCTCCAAAAAATTTGGCCCCAATGATATTATTATTGATTATTCTGGGGGTACCGGTATACTAACATCTAGATTAATGCGGGCCATGAAAAATAAATGTCCACATATAATTATTGTGGATTCTTCTCCAAAGTTTTTACGTCTAGCTCTTGAAAAATTTTGCACCGATGAACGGATTGCATTCCGATTAATTCCATTTGATTCAAACAAGAAACGATTATCTACTCTTGAAGAATGCCTAGATAAAAGTATTTGGGAACGTGGTGTCAATGGAATCATCTCAACAAATGCGATTCACCTCTACTATCAATTAGGACAGACCCTAGATTCCTGGAAAAGAGTTTTACGACCTGATGGACACCTACATATACAATCTGGAAATATCCGAAACCCTGATGCAATAGATTCTTGGATTATAGATGAAACTGTTGAACATATACATAATGCAGCTATTCGCTTAGTAACATCTCAAAATTCTTTTAAATCTCTTCGAAAATTTTTAGATAATCATGAGCACATGGATGCACATGATAGACTACGAAAAAAATATTTTCTACCTGTAAGAGATCTCGCTTATTACACAGATGCCTTAAAAGAAACTGGATTCCAAGTTAATAACATTGAATGGCACCCCATAAAGGCACAAGTTGATGAGTGGTATGATTTTCTATCTGTCTATCACGAGGGTGTTCTTGGCTGGGTTGGAGGAGCAAAAAAAATAAACAACCAAAATATCTCATCACATTATATTTCTCTTAGAAAAGCAATTATACGCTTAGCTATGGAAGATATATTTAAAGGCAAAGACAGCTTTCAAGCCGCATGGACATATATCACAGCAAAATGATATTATTATAAATTGTGCATACAATCAGTTTTTAAAAAAACATGAACAACAGTTCCTTTTTAATAAATAACAAAATCCAATTAAATACAAAAAACTGGTTGCCTAAAACTGATGTGAAAGCAGTAATTCTTATTGTTCATGGTCTTGCGGAGCATATTAACCGATACAATCATGTCGGTGATTTCTTTTCTTCACATGGATTTGCAGTAGAGGGGTTTGACCTCAGGGGACATGGGAATTCAGATGGAAAAAGGGCGTACATTCATTCAATATTTGACCTGGCATCTGATCTAAAAAAATATATTCAATATATAAAACAAAAATACAGCGACGAAAAAATTTTCGTTCTTGGCCACAGTATGGGTGGTGAAGTAGCTTGTCTTTATTCAATAAAATACCCATCAGAAGTGTCTGGGTTAATCCTTACTGGAGCTGTAATAAAAGTAAGTGACGATATTTCTCCACTGCTCCAAAAACTATCTGGATTTATAGCAGCTATTTTACCAACTCTTCCTACAACAAAAATTGATAGTAATGGTATATCTCAAGATAAAAAAATAATTGATTTATATAATAATGATCCCCTTGTCTACAGAGGAGGAACTCTAGCGCGAACCGGTTCAGAAATTATAAAAGGAACGAAGTATATAAATAAAAATATGAAAAAAATTACAAATCCAATACTAATTTTACATGGAACTTCAGATCGATTAGCAGATCCGAATGGAAGTTCTCAATTGTATAATGGAATTAGTTCCACCGATAAGACAATAAAACTCTACAAAGATTACTTTCATGAAATTCTCAATGAACCTAAAAAAGAACAAGTTATGAACGATATCATCCAATGGATTAATGAAAGATTAAGCAATAAAAATGGCTAGATAAATTCTGCTTGATCAATAAAAAAATGAAAAATAAGTACATACTAGCATTAGACCAAGGCACCACAAGTTCAAGAGCAATTGTTTTTGATAATAAAGGTAAAATAATTTCATCATCACAAAGAGAATTCAAACAGATTTTTCCTAATCCGGGCTGGGTTGAACATGATCCAATAGAAATATGGTCATCTCAGTTGCAGGTTGCCCAACAAGCTACTAGTGAAATCGATCAAAAAGTTGTTGATGCAATAGGGATTACAAACCAAAGAGAGACTACTGTTGTTTGGGATAGAATTACCGGTGTTCCTGTATACAATGCTATAGTATGGCAAGATCGGCGTACTTCAAGTATAACAGACCAACTAAAGAAAGAGGGCAAAGAAAATATTTTTCAAAAAAAAACCGGGTTAGTATTAGACCCTTATTTTTCTGGAACAAAAATAAAATGGATCCTTGAAAATGTAAAAGGCCTCAGAGAAAAAGCTAGGAAGGGTACGCTTGCTTTTGGCACTATTGATTCTTGGCTTGTCTGGAACCTAACTGGGGGGAAACATCATATTACTGATGTTACCAATGCCTCTAGAACTCTATTATATAATATACACGATATGGACTGGGATAATGAATTATTAAGCATTCTAGATATCCCGATTGAAATGCTTCCTGAAGTTCGTGCTAGTAGTGAAGTCTATGGAAAGACATCCAAAGACTTATTTGGAACTGAAATAGTAATTAGCGGAATCGCGGGTGACCAACAGGCTGCTCTTTTTGGGCAAAACTGTATTGAAACAGGCATGATAAAAAATACATACGGAACCGGATGTTTTATGTTAATGAATACAGGTCAAAATCCAGTAAAATCAAATCAAAAACTTCTAACAACTGTTGCATGGAAAATAGGAAATAAGGTTGAATATGCTTTAGAAGGAAGCGTATTTATTGGCGGTGCGATAGTCCAATGGCTTAGGGATGGCTTAGGAATTATTAATTCATCGGGAGAGATTGAGAAGCTTGCCTCAAAAGTAAATAATACTGGGGGTGTCTATTTTGTTCCAGCTTTCTCAGGTCTTGGAGCACCGCATTGGGATCCTAGTGCAAGAGGAATCATTGTAGGTCTAACAAGAGGCACTACTAGTGGGCACATAGCTCGGGCAGCTTTAGAAGCTATTGCATATCAGAGCTTTGACCTAGTAAAAGCAATGGAAACGGATTCAAATATAAAATTAAAACAATTACGCGTAGATGGGGGTGCATCTGTAAATAATCTTCTAATGCAATTCCAGGCAGACTTACTCAGAGTACCAATTATAAGGCCTGAAATAACAGAAACAACAGCTCTTGGCGCAGCTTATCTAGCGGGTCTAGCGACTGGATTTTGGGAAAGTCAATCTGATATATCTTTTCATTGGAAAGCAGAAAAAGAATTTGTACATCAGCTACCTGAAAATAAAATGAAAAACCTACATCAAGGTTGGCAAAGAGCAATAGAAAAATCTAAAGAAAAATGCTGAAATATTATATATAAGCTCTTAATTAG
>CAYFIF010000100.1:0-6542 GCA_964343085.1 uncultured bacterium
TAATTCTCAACATTGGTCTTTTTAATAACGATCTATCTCCTGTAAAAGTCGCAGAAATACCTTGACCAACCAATAACCCCATCAAGAGCCTAACAGTAGTACCTGAATTTCCACAATCGAGAGGTAAATCGGGATTAACAAATTTTCCACCATTAATAACTACATCCTCATCATCTCGTTTTAGGTTTATTCCACAAGATTCTAAGCAATTATAAGTGGAAATAAGGTCGTCTCCTTTTGATAGGTTGGATATCCTTGATACTCCTTGAGATAATGCGGATATCATAAGAGATCTATGTGAAATAGATTTATCCCCTGAAAGACTGATCTCGCCTTTAATGACCATTGTTTTTTAATTCATCAGCAATAAGAAATGCGAGTTCAATAGCTTGATTAGCATTCAATCTAGGATCACAATGAGTATGATACCTATCAGACAAATCTTCCTCAGATATTTCATCTAATCCTCCAATGCATTCAGTCACGTTTTGACCAGTCATTTCAAGATGAATACCCCCAGCATATGAACCTTCAGCTTGGTGTATTAAAATATTTTCTTTAACCTCAGATAAAATTTTATCAAACATCCGTGTTTTTACGCCTGTAGAGCTTTTGATTGTATTGCCATGCATAGGATCACAAGACCATATAACAGACCTACCTTCTTTTTGAACTTTACCAATTAACTTGGGTAAATATTTTTTCACTTTTTCAGAACCATATCTTGTAATCAATGTAATCTTACCCGCTTCATCTTTAGGATTTAATATATCTAATAATTTTATTAAATCATCAGGCTCTAAAGATGGACCACACTTAATTCCAATTGGGTTTTCAATACCACGACAAAATTCAACATGCGCACTATCAAGGAAACGTGTCCGGTCTCCAATCCAAACAAAATGAGCAGAGGTATTATATATATTCCCAGATGTTGAATCGACTCTAGTGAGAGCCTCTTCATATGGAAGAAGGAGAGCTTCATGACTTGTAAAATAGGATGCCCTTCTAAGTTGTGGAGTATTGCTTGAATTGATTCCAAGCGCGTCCATAAAATTTAAACTATCTTGAATTTGGTTAGCTAAATACCTATAACGCTCACCCTGAGGCCCGCTTTTTACAAAGCCCATATTCCACGAATTTACATGCCTAAGATCTGCATAGCCTCCTTCAGCAAATGCCCTAACAAGGTTTAATGTAGAAGCAGCCTGAGAATAGGCTTTGAGCAGTCTCTCAGGGTCTGGACGTCTATCGCTCTCTTTAAATTGGATACCATTAATGATGTCTCCATTATAACTTGGTAATTCTATTCCATTGATTTTTTCTACAGAATTTGAACGTGGTTTTGCAAATTGGCCAGCCATCCTTCCAACTTTGACTACGGGTAAATTTATACCTGATGTTAAAATTACAGCCATTTGTAAAATAACACGAAAAGTATCACGAATATTATCAGCGTTAAACTCTGTAAAACTTTCAGCACAATCACCTCCCTGCAATAAAAAACCTCGGCCCTCTGTTACATCAGCTAGGGATTTTTTTAATGATCTCACCTCTCCTGCAAAAACCAATGGAGGAAAACTTTTTAAAGTTTTTTCAACTTCTAACAAATGATCCATATCTGGATATTCAGGAACATGTTTTGCTCTGTAATTACGCCAGCTATCAATTTCCCACATTTGATATATCCTTTAGTTGAGTATCGATTGAGTTAATTGATTTTTTTAGTTCTGCTATCATTTCTGATGTATAAGGGTTATAAAGCTGGAGATCAGAATAAAGTTCCCATGTATCATTACATGTTTGATCCACTAAATCAAGCAGATCTCTAAAGCCTTGGGTATCAAGTGTTGTTTTCTTAATTCCAAACTCTTTTAACATTCTACCCAAAAAATGAGTCACACCTTGAGTTTTTGCAGCAAGCCTATCATGCTCATCAGGCGTAATTTCGATAACTTCGATACCTTGATCTAAAAAGAACTCTCTCCAAAATTTATACTGCCCATAAGTATCTCTAGTATTATGCATCATTATTTTTAAACGACTATTTGATATAAAAGAATCAGGACCAAACATGGGATGCGTACTAATAATTCCAATATTATCTCTTAATGTATTTTCCATAATTTTCACAGGATGATTTTTAACCGAACATACATCCACTATTGTGTTCTCACCTTTTAATTTTGGAGCTATATCATTAATTACTGATTCAAAAACACTTATTGGAACTGCAACAAAAATTATTTTTTCTTTTAATACCGTATCCTGATCAACAAATTCAACACCCGGATAATTTTTCATAGAGTTCAAATCATATGCCTTGATTTTGAACCCTTTTTGTAAAATATTTGATAAAACTTTACCAAATCTTCCAAAACCTAAAATTCCCACACTATTCATAAGATTCTAGTTTTTTTACCCCAAGAAATAGAGTCAAGTTATGTTTTAAATCGTGAATACTATCTTGTAATATTTCTAAACCATAAAGATCAGCGCACGCTTTATTCGCAATAACACCGACAGTTTTTGGTAATTTCCCTTCTGAAAGTCTTCGTGCAGCTTCTGCTGTATCATCTTCTTCAATAAGCGGTCTTGCCCAAAAATGATCACTCAAATAATCCTTACACTGCCTAAGAGCCTGTTGATGGGAATGAATTTCTGTTATATCACCCAAATTTAAACCAGAGAGTCCAAGCAAATTTTGATCTACTGGTATATGAAACATTTCAAGAATTTCACAACGATACTTAGCAAGCGCTTCCACGCTTTCAATCACAACACCACCTTGTGCATTCTCCATTGCAAAAACACCATAATCAGTTTCACCTGTTTCAATACCTTTTAAAACCAGCTCAGATGAAATCTGATAAACTATTTCTATTTTTTCCAAACCATGATTATCAGCAAACTGGAAAGCTGCCTCCTCAGAGAAGCTCCCTTTACCACCTTGAATTCCAATTGTTATCATATTTCCCCTTTTAAACTTGTTATAAAATCATATGTTGCTTTAATATGATTTTTATTTTCATCTAAATTTTTTATTATAGCTGACCCTACAACTGCACCATCAGAATATTTATTAAACCATTCTACATCTTCCCTGCTACTGATTCCAAAACCAACCACAAATTTGCAAACACAATTCTCCCGAACTCGATTTAAGTAACTTGACAACTGATCTTTTGAAGTTAAATTGTTTCCAGTAACACCTAAAATGCTCACAACATAAACTAGGTCACCAGATAATTGCGATATTTGTTCTATGCGCTTATTATCAGTATTTGGAGCCACTAACAGTATAGGAGAAATCCCTTTAATTTTAGAAAATTCACAAAATGGTTTAGCTTCTTCGTATGGAAGGTCAGAAAGTATTAGCCCATCAACACCAGTCGAAACACATTTATCTAAGAATTTATCATGGCCCCACTTTAGGATAGGGTTATAATAACTCATAAGTAAAATAGGAATATTTGTTTTCTTCCTAATTCTTTCTACTTGATCAAAAATAGTTTTAATTCTAATACCATTCTCCAGAGCTTTTTGACTTGAACGCTGTATTATAGGGCCATCAGCCTGAGGGTCTGAATAAGGAATCCCTATTTCAATCATATCTGCACCAGCATCAACAGCACTTAATACCAAATCAACTGTGCTTTCTAATTCAGGATAGCCAGCGGTGAAAAAAGGAATTAACTTATTGCTAGACTTTTCAAATAAAGTTTGAATTCGATTCAAATATCAACTCCTGTTGCTTTAGCAACTGTGTTTACATCCTTATCACCTCGACCAGATAAACAAACTATCACATGTTCATTTTTGGCAATACAATTATTTTTCTGTTTTAAATAAGCTAATGCATGTGCTGTTTCAAGTGCAGGAAGAATTCCTTCTTTTTCAGATAGCCATCGAAGAGCAGAAATTGCTTCATTATCTGTAACTGAAAAATATCTAACACGCTTTTTTTCATTAAGGTAGCTGTGCTCTGGACCGACACCCGGATAATCCAAACCTGCAGAAATTGAATGAGCACTAATAACTTGGCCATCTTGATCCTGGAGTAAATTAGATGCCGCACCATGAAGAACACCAAAATTACCTTTAGTAAGTGTAGCTGCATGTCTGCTAGTGTTTAACCCTTCCCCTGCTGCCTCTACACCAATTATTTCTACACTGTCTCCAAGAAAAGGATAAAAAAGACCCATAGCATTGGAACCTCCGCCAACGCATGCAACAAGTCGATTAGGGAGAGTCAGATCAGTTTGTTCAAAGAACTGTTGTTTCGCCTCTATACCTATTACAGACTGAAAATCACGCACAATCATTGGATAAGGATGAGGACCAACCGCAGACCCTATAATGTAATAAGTAGACTCTACATTTGTCACCCAATCTCTCATTGCTTCATTGGTAGCATCTTTTAAGGTTTTACTACCTGTAGATACAGAGCAGACTCTAGCACCCATTAGATTCATTTTAAAAACATTTAGTTTTTGGCGCTTAATATCTTCTTCACCCATGTAGATAACACATTCTAATCCAAAACGAGCAGCAACAGTTGAAGTAGCTACACCATGTTGGCCTGCACCTGTTTCAGCAATTATTCGTTTTTTACCCATTAGATTAGCTAATAAAATTTGACCCAAAGCGCTATTTATTTTATGTGCACCCGTATGGTTTAAATCTTCACGTTTTAACCAAACATTAAAACCAAGTTCATTTGATATACGCTCTGCAAAATAAAGAGGAGTTCTGCGGCCAGAATAATGCTTAAGTAGTTTTTCTAATTTCCTTTTAAATGAACTATCTTTTTTTGCTTCATTATATTTTTTTTCAAGGTCTTTTAATGCTGGCACTAATGTCTCTGGTACAAATGCCCCCCCAAACTGATTAAAATGACCCCTTTTATCAGGAAAATTATAATTTTTAAAATGATTATCCATATGTAAATCCAGTTTCATTTGTGTTTTTTATGACCTCAAATAATTGTTCCATTTTATTATGATCTTTTTGGCCAATAGAAGATTCAATACTACTACTTATATCAACAGCAGCGGGATTAACAAAAGAAATTGCTTCTAAAATATTATCTGAATTAAGTCCACCAGATAATAAAATATTTTGTTTGGTTTTTAAATTGATTAGTGACCAATCAAATGTTTCCCCGGTTCCACCATATTTAATTTTTGAAAAACTATCTAATAGAATGCCATCAACTTTATATTGATTTAAAAATTGCAGGCTTGATTTGTTTTTTACTCGTATTGCCTTAATAACTGGCAAAGAAAAATTCTTACAAAATTCTGCTGACTCATCGCCATGCAACTGAATCATATCCAATGGAACCAAATCAATTGCATGATTAATAAATTCTTTTGAATGATTAACGAAAACACCAACAGCAGCAACTTTATGGCCAACCTTTTTACAAATAGATTTTGCTTCTAATAGTGGAAGATATCTCTGGCTTCCTTTATAAAAAATGAAACCTATTGCAGAAGCTCCAAGATTTACCGCCTTAACAGCATCAGAATTATTAGTAATACCGCAAATTTTTATTGGAATCATCCTAACCCCTCAATTAATATTTCTAATGCTTTTCCTGGGTTACCAGTTTTCATTAAAGAAGTTCCAATTAAAACCCCATCGTAGCCTAGATTAGAAATATACTTGAGGTCGTCACTACAATGGATCCCGCTTTCAGCAATTTTTAATGAACTGGAAGGAATTATAGAAGCAATTTCACCAAAAGCATTAATATCTGTTTTCATGGTCTTTAAATCACGACAATTTACTCCTACAATATCTGGTGATAATTTAGAAACCATTTCAGCGTTTTCTTTTGTGTGACACTCAATAATACTCTCCAGATTAAGCTCTTTACCAAAATCAATGAGGGACGAAATTAGATTAGCATCTAACAGTTCAGAAATCAAAAGAAAAGCATCTGCACCTGCATTCCCTGCTTGTGCGATTTGGTATTTACTTATTATAAAATCTTTTCTAATTACAGGAATAGAAACTACATTCTTCACAGACTCCAAAATTTCTATACTACCTCCAAAATATCTCTCATCCGTAAGTATTGATATTGCTTTGGCACCAGCAGATTGATAATCTTTTGCTATTTGGATAGGATCAGCATTTGTAAATATGTCCCCCTCGCTAGGAGATTTCATTTTAATCTCAGCAATTACAGAAACACCAGGTAATGATAAAGAATCTTTTAAACTCACGGTATCTAATGGTTCATTATCAAAATTTCTTATATCCACATTAGCGAGTTCTTTCTTTTTAGTTTTAATTATTTTATCAAGAAAATTCATTCTGCTAGTTTTCTCAAAATATTTAAGGCCGAGCCAGAATCAACTGACTCAGATGCTTTTATGAATCCTTCTTTTAAATTTTTTGCCTTGCCTCCAACAACAATGCCCGCAGCGGCATTTAGCAAAACAATATCTCTTTTGGGTCCTTTTTCACCACTTAAAATTTTCATTGAAATATCAGCATTTTTTTCTGCGCCACCACCCCTCAGATCATCA
>CAYFIF010000101.1:0-6504 GCA_964343085.1 uncultured bacterium
CTTTCTGTCTCATTAATTTGATTTATAGTTTCTGGCCCCCTTGCACAATTTCTGCCTCTGCTCCCAGGATGGTGTGGGTTGCCCTCAAACTTTCGAACTTTATTCGTTTCTTTATCAATGTATGCTAAAAGGCCACACGCGGACTCACAATTAAAACAAGTAGTAGGAACTATTGAATAATGTTTTTTTATTTTTTTTGGCCATGCTAAGGGGTCAAGTTCAACAAAATCTTCCCATTCACTAGGATCTGGATATTTATATAATTCTTTAGGGCCTTCTATTAGAAACTCCTCCATGAAGTTTTGTGTTTCAGAAATCTTTGGAATAAGACCTATAGATTCAGAAAATGTTTCAATCCAACTTTTTTTCATAGTTTTAACTTAAGGGTATCATCTGCGGGACTCTTATACGAACAAATTCAGTCAAAAATATCCCAATTAATGCCAAAACTCCAGAAATAAAAAACCAATTTGAAGAAAACACTATTGATAAACCAAGTGGGATAATGTTCCCAATTATAATACCAGACCAAAAGAATTTACTGTAGTATCCTTTTGTAATGAGTTCAACTGTCTTAAAATTATCTGGTGTCTCTTTAAAAAAAATAATTTCTTTAAATATCATAAGCATATTAAAAAGAATACACAGCTGAAAAATATTTTGAAAAAAGAAAATAGGTTCACCTGCTAATATCATTAACATAATTGACCCAGCCATAATGGAATGAATTAGCATATGAATTGCTGAAAACCAAGGTGTTTGCCAAAAATCTCTTGCTCTAGCCTGCCCAAATAAAAAAGCAGTATATGTTGCTGTTAAAACAGAAAATAATATGCCTGGATAAAATAAAATATCATTTGATAGACCATAAATATTACTAATTAATGTTAAAAATAAAATCAAACTAAAAGCTGAAATAATATATGCCCCACGCACTAACCAAGAGCGCCATTGCGGCCTTAATAGAACATATAAAAATCGATCTGGCTTATCTAAGTCAAGAATGAGGAGTCCTCCTGTGAAACCCATAAAAATTAAAGAACACAATAAAACTTTAAACTCAATGAAATTGTTTAAATCAACGTTTAATAGATTACCCAAAACATACATTAAAAATGTTCCGGCTGATACTGCCTTTGTCCAAACGTAAGATGGAACCTCCCAGCCCCATAGCACCCCTTTATTAGGTGTATCATATATTCTTTTCACATTTTCATTTTTTGAATTTTTTTGAATTTCTTTAGAAACCATGTCAATCGCTCTTTCATCAATAGGTTGTTCAGTCCTACTAGAATTTTCTACAGCCATCTGTACCAATAGACTATCAAGATCAGCTTCATTCTTTCGATGTTCAGCATATTTGGAAAAATGGCCTACACCAGTTTGTTGTTCAGAAAATAAATATGTGTTGCTCTTCTCGGCGGCATTTGGGTCAAGCATATTTTGACTAGCATTAACGTAATATAAATTTGGTAACGTACCTTTTTCTGGTTTGCGAACCAAAGTTTCTTGGTGATTAACTAAATTCGAGATCTTAGAATTTTCATCAGTTAAATCTCCAGAAATAATAGCCTCAACGGGGCAAACAATTACGCAGGCAGGCTCATAATTCCCATCAATTTTATGAGCACAATAGTTACATTTTGCAGCCGTATTTGTTTCTGGATCAATATATAGAGCATCATAAGGACAGGCCTGCATGCAAGATTTACAACCGATACATCTATCACTATCAAAATCAACAATACCATCATCCCTATCATACAATGCAGTTGTCGGACAAATTTCAACACACGGCGCATTAGCACAATGATTACATCTATGAACAGAAAATTCCCTAAAGCTATTTGGAAACTCACCTCCTTCAATATACTTAACATGTGTACGGTTTACACCTAGCGGGACATTATGTTCGCTTTTACATGCGACTGTGCAGGCATGACACCCGATGCAAAGTCTATTATCTATGACAAAACCGTAATTCATATATTATTAGATTCTGAGACCCTTAAAACTAACAAATCATTATATAGGTTTTTATATTTTTACAATGATAAAGAATAAAAAAATAAAAGCAAATGCTTATATTTTAATAGGAGGAAATAGTAGGCGGTTTGGTTCTCCAAAGTGGAGAAAAGAAATTAATGGAAAAACAATTCTAGATCATATCTGGAACTGTTGTGAAAAATTTCAATCCCGCTATGTTATTGGAAAAGATAAACTTGTTAATTTTGATTACAGATATTTATCCGACAATCTTAAGATTCAAAGTCCGATTATTGGATTAAATACTGCCCTTAATCATTCAAAGACCAAATGGAATCTAATATTGTCTTGTGATATGCCCTTAATTAACTCTGATATTCTAGAAAGAATTTTCAAAAAAGCTGAAAATAAATATGATGCTATTATTCCCTATGTAAATAATAAACATCAATACGTTTGTGCACTTTATAATAAAAGTTGTATGGCTGCTCTAGAGTCTTGCATTATATCTGGATCATACAGCTTCCAAAACTTTGTTAATAAGATCAAAATCTCAGCCATAGTATTCAATGATAAAACACCTTTTTTTAATATGAATACCAAAGATGACTATACAGAGATAAAAAATAAAATAAAAAAACTAACCGTCTAGCTTATCTATTCGCCTTTGGTGCCTTCCTCCTTCAAAGGGTTCTGAGAGCCAGGTATCAATAACTCCATAAATTTCATTTTCTTTCATAAATCTTGCACCTAAAGATAAAATATTCGCATTGTTATGCTGACGTGACAGTTTTATAATATCTCTTTGACCTCCATAATAAACAGTAGCACGAATTCCTTTTACTCTGTTTGCGGCAATAGCTTCTCCCTGCCCTGATCCACCTAAAATGATTCCGTAGCTACCTAAATCTTCTGCAACTGCGACTGCACAAGGAAAAATAAAATCTGGATAATCATCCTGGGCATCATAGTCGTAAGCACCGTGATCCGTTACCTTGTGACCCTTATCTTTTAGATATTTAGAAATTAAGTTTTTCATTTCTAAACCTGCGTGATCAGTGGCAATATGGATGTTCATAATAGTTTATTAAGATGCTCTCTGATTTTTATTTCAATCTTACTTGGAGTAAATCCAAATTCCTCTGCTAAATCTGAGTTTGGCGCAGATGCTCCATAATGATCAATACCAATAATCAAACCCGAGGTCCCTACAAATTTAGTCCAACCAAGTGAAATACCAGCCTCTATTGAAACTTTAATACATCCTCTATCAGGGATAACTTTTTTTCTATATTCTTTAGATTGATTTAAAAATATTTCCCAGCAAGGAAGACTCACCACCCTTATGTATTTATCTTTCATTAATCTAGAAACCTCAAATGCAAGAGAAACTTCAGAGCCTGTTGCAATTAGAATTAGTTCTGGTGATTCAGTTGGTTCATGAAAAATATATCCGCCACGAATTACGCCTGATTTAATTTCACTAATAGATTTTTTTGAAACCGGCACTCCCTGCCTAGTAAGCAATAGAGCTGAGGGAGTAGAATCTTCTTTCAATGCTAATTCAAAACAAACGGCAGTCTCTTTTGCATCAGCAGGACGGAATACATTAAAATCTGGAATTGCTCTAAGCGACATTATATGTTCAATTGGCTGATGAGTAGGACCATCCTCGCCTACAAAAAAAGAGTCATGAGTAAATTCGTGAATAACTCTGGTTTTCTGAATAGCAGCAAGACGAAGTGCAGGTCTTTCATAATCAGCAAAAACAAGAAATGTCCCTCCAAATGGCACCAAACCACCATGTAAAGAAATACCATTCATCATCGCTGCCATTGGGAATTCGCGTACTCCAAATGCAATGTTGCGACCAAGCGGATTATTAGAACAAAAGTCACCATATTTCTTTGCAAAGTTACCAGTATAGTTTGACGGTTCAAGATCTGCAGAACCACCTACCAAGTTAGGCAATTGCTTTGCAAAATCATCAAGGCAAACACCGAAAGCTTTTCGAGTTGCTAAATAGTCTAAATCATTAAAGTCTGGTAATTCTAAATCTGGCTGGTTACCATCTAGACAGATTGATATTATTGGTTTAATCTGTTCATCACTAGCCAGTTCAATTTTTTTATTCTCCCAATTTTTAGATCTTTCAGATAAAGATTTAAATCTATTTCTAAAATGAGATCTTATTTCATTAGGACAATAAAATTTATTATCTGGTAATCCTAAAACTTGTTTGGTAGCATTAATTTCATCTTGAGGCAGTGGGGCACCATGCGTATTATGATCTCCTTCCATTGAAGACGATCCCTTTGCCATAATTGTATTTCCTATAATAATATTAGGTTTATCACTATTCTGAGCATTTTTTATAGCATCCCTAATAGCATCATGATCATGTCCATTTATATTTTGAACATTCCAATTAAAGCCACTAAAAACCTTAATATAGTCTGCAGAATCAGATCTACTAACTTTTCCTGAAATCTGTGCATCATTTGAATCATAATAAACTATTAATTTATTTAAACCTAAATGACCAGCCAGAGCCGCTGCGCCCATTGCGACTGGTTCTTGAATATCTCCATCAGTCGCTAAAACGTATGTATAATGATTAATAAAATCTCTAGCCTTTGATGATATAGAGTAAAATAAATTTCTTAGGTAAGCTTCCGCATGTGCCATGCCAACACCCATAGCAAATCCTTGTCCAAGAGGACCAGTTGTGCATTCTACACCAGGTATATCAACCTCTGGGTGACCTGGGGTTCGACTGTGTAATTTTCGAAAGTTTTTCAAATCATCCATTTTGAGCCATCCACAAAAGTAGAGTAAGGAATATGTTAACATTGACATATGGCCACCAGATAAAATAAATCTATCTCGGTCAAACCAGTTAGGGTTATCAGGATCGATTGACAAAAATTCACGATATAGGATATAAGCAAAATCAGCCGAAGACATTGGCCCTCCAGGATGCCCACTATTTGCCTCCCTTGTTGCATCCATTACTAAACCCTTTATTATAGAGATCGAAAATTGGTCCTGCTCTAAAGCGGACCAAGTATCAAAATTATCCAGCTCTTTAAAAGTTTTCATTAACTTAAATCATAAAAATGTTTTATTACATTCTCGGGCTTTTCAGCATTAAACACCTCCGAACCAGCTACCAGAACATTTGCCCCTGCATCAATTATCTCTTTTGCATTTGAAAGTTTTACACCCCCATCAACTTCGATTAAAACTCTTTGAAGGCAATTATCCTCAAGATAATCTTTGATTTTTTTTATTCTATCAGAAGACTCAGGAATATAAGATTGACCACCAAAACCAGGTTCAACACTCATAACTAAAACAATATCTATTTTATCTAATAGAGGCAATATTTCTTGTAATGGCGTTTGGGGTTTAATTGATATACCTGCTTTGCAACCACACGATTTGATTAAATCGATAACGCTGCCTGGATCTTCAGCAGCTTCGATATGAAAAGTAATACCATCAGCCCCGGATCTTGCAAAAGGTTCAACTAACTTTTCTGGATCAATTACCATCATGTGAACATCAAGAAATTTGTTTGTTTTTGATCTCAAAGATTTAACCACAGGAGGCCCAATCGTCAAGTTAGGTACAAACTGATTATCCATTACATCGATATGGATCCAGTCTGCACCACCCAATGCACAAACATTAAGTGCATTTTCCAAATTTGAAAAATCAGCAGATAAAATAGATGGAGCTAATTTAAATTCAGTTGACATATGCAAGCCCCAAAGATAGTACTAATGTTGATTCGGTAAAATTATTTTATGAAAAATTTGCACTAAAAAAATCAAGCTTCATGATTGAAATCTTAAATACTTTTATTACGCAAGGCGGATAGATCCTGCCAAGTTTTATCAGTCCCTTGTAGACGGGAAACTGTTTTATCATTTAATACTGAATTTTGAAAAATTTCTTCAACATCATTTAAATCAACATTCGTATACCAAATATTATTCGGATAAATCACAACTACTGGACCTAACTCACATGCGTCTAGACAACCACTTTTATTTGCTCTTACCTTCCCTTTGAGACCGTATTTGTTTATTAGCCGGACAAATTTCATTCTAATCTGCATTGCTCCGCAAGAAGCACAATCTCCCTTAGGATTATCAGGCTCTCTTTCGTTAATACATATAAATATGTGTTTGTTATATTTTGACATTTAACAGTATAGGGGTTTTTTAAAACACTTTTTTCGGTTTTTATTATTATCTAAAGCGCCCACCATCAATAACTAGATTATGCCCATTTATAAATCCGGACGAATCTGAGGCTAAAAACGCTACGGATTCAGCAATCTCTTTAGCATCTCCAAGTCTATTAACAGAATTATTACTTGCCCAAACATTAAAAATCTCTTCAACATTTACATTTTCATTGTCTGCATTTTTTAATGCCAACTCATTTAGTCTATTAGTTTTAGTGTATCCAGGCAAAATATTATTAACTGTTATACCAAATTCTCCG
>CAYFIF010000102.1:0-6485 GCA_964343085.1 uncultured bacterium
TATTTAGTGGTGCAGGACTTGGATATCGAAATGGCCCAGCTGCATTGTGGTCTAGTGCTGGCGCGTGGCTTGGAATTTTCTTGATATATTTTATTGCAAAAAGAATAAGAAATTTTGGGAAAATAACTGTACCTGATATTTTTGAAATGCGTTATGGTCGAGTTGCAGCGGTTTTGGCTACAACAACTACAGTAATTGCTTATATAACCATTGTTTCCTATCAATTTCGAGGAGGAGGTAAGGTGCTCTCAATGGTTTCGGATGGAATGATATCTGTTGAAACTGGAATATTCATAACTGCTGTATTTGCAATATCATATACAGTACTTGCTGGCATGTTTTCCGTAGTTTATACCGATGTAGTAAATGGAGTTTTGATGACTCTAGGTACATTAACAGCCCTTGGCTTTATGGTTCATAATGTCGGTGGTTTTGATGAAATTATTGCAATCGCAGGGCAAGCGGGGAAGTGGAGTTTATTTGGAAATTGGGCAGCTGAAAGGACAGGAAATACATCTGGGCATATTATAGCAATTAGTTTTTTTGTTCCTACGATGCTTTTACTTATGGGTGATGCAAATATGTATCAACGTATTTTTAGTGCTAAAGATGGTGTTTCTGCGAAGAAAGCTGTTTTTTTCTGGATTATTGGTGTAATTATTTTAGAATCGAGTATTTCATTTCTTGGCCTTACTGGTAGTATTGCTGCCGAAAAAGGATTAATGCCTGATTTGGTTAAATATGAACAAGGATTAGTTATTAGTGAGGCTAATTCTTTAGGTGGGAATCCATCAGAAAGTGATATGCTTTCTGCTAGACAGTCAGGCAGTGAGTCAGTAATCCCGGCCATTGCAGTTAAGGCAGGTTTGCCTTTTATAATTGGATTGATTCTAGTTTCGACTATGATGGCAATTATAGTTTCAACTGCAGATTCCTTCTTATTAATACCTGCCACAAATTTGACAAGGGATATTTATCAAAAATATATACAAACTGATGCTACTGAAAAGCAAATAATTTTAATTAGTAGAATCCTTGTCCTAGCTTTAGGTCTGGTATCGTTTCTTTTAGTTAGTCAATTCAAGACAGTATTAAATGCGGCCTATACAGCATATAATATTTATGGTACATCCATTACTCCGGCACTTCTTGCCGCTTTTCTTTGGAAAAGAGCGACAAACCTAGGTGCTATTGCATCAATAATCACAGGTGCGACTACGACTATAATTTGGACTTATTTTTTACCATCTTGGTCAGGGTTTGAAAGCCTCCACCCATTTTTTCAAGAACTAACCTACCCGGCTGCATTATTTTCTATAGCAGTATTAATAGTAGGTAGTTTAATATCTTCTCCACCACCTAAAAAAGTATGGGAACAGTTCTTTAATGATGGTAGTTAAATAGTTTATATTGCACAATGCCAAAAATCAAATCTAAGATTGATCCATTATCTGAGAAGTACCTTTTGAACTTTTCTTATCATAAAACTATTTTAGAGGAATTAGATATCCTAACTGAAAAGATTAAATTAATGGGTCCAAGCGATCGAGTAGAAAAACATAAGGCTCGAGGAAAAATGACTGTTAGAGAAAGGATCAATTATCTTAAAGATCCGGAGTCTATTTTTTTAGAGTTTTCAGAATTAGCGGCTTATGATGTTTATGAAAGTGATATTCCTGCTGCTGGGATTATTACTGGAATAATAAAGATTCATGAAATGCCTTGCGTAATTGTTGCAAATGATGCAACTGTAAAAGGAGGAGCTTATTTCCCTTTAACAGTTAAGAAACACCTCCGTGCTCAAGAAATTGCCTTAGAAAACAAGCTTCCATGTATTTATTTAGTTGATAGTGGTGGAGCATTTCTTCCGTTACAGGCAAAAGTTTTCCCTGATCGCGATCATTTTGGTAGAATATTTTTTAATCAGGCTCGCCTAAGTGCTGATGGAATTCCTCAGATTTCTGCAGTAATGGGGTCATGTACTGCTGGTGGAGCATATGTTCCTGCAATGAGTGATGAAGCAATAATTGTTAATAAAACAGGAACAATTTTTCTTGCTGGACCTCCGTTGGTGAAAGCAGCGATAGGAGAGACAACCTCAGCCGAAGAATTAGGAGGTGCTAAAATGCACACTCGTATTAGTGGAGTCGCTGATCATTTTGTTGAGGACGACGCTCGAGCTTTAACCAAGATTCGTTCGATTCTAAAACATTTTCCTAATACTATTTCTATTAAAAATTCATTTGAAGAACCTATATATGAACAAGAAGAGATATTTGGTTTATTACCTTCTAATCCGCGTGTTCCTTTTGATGTAAAAGAAATAATAGCACGATTAGTAGATGGTTCAGAATTTGAAGAATTCAAAGCCAATTATGGTAAAACTTTAGTAACAGGATTTTGTTTAATTGGTGGTATTCCGGTAGGTATAGTAGCTAATAATGGTGTCCTTTTTAGTGAGACAGCTTTGAAAGGAGCTCATTTTATTGAAATATGTTGCCAAAGAAAAATCCCACTTCTTTTTCTTCAAAATATTACAGGGTTTATGGTTGGAAAAAATGCAGAAGCAGGAGGGATAGCAAAAGATGGAGCAAAAATGGTTCAGGCTGTTGCTACAGCTAATGTACCAAAAATTACAATAGTTATAGGAGGAAGTTTTGGTGCTGGGAATTATGCAATGTCAGGCAGAGCTTATCAGCCAAGATTTTTGTGGATGTGGCCAAACGCGCGTATTTCAGTTATGGGAGGAGAACAGGCTTCAGGTGTTCTTTCAATGATCCGCGAAGAACAATTGGAATCAGTTGGCAAACAATTAAGCTCTGAAGAAATTGAAGATTTAAAAAAACCTATAAAAGATAAATACGAAAAAGAAGGACATCCTTATTATTCAAGCGCTAGAATTTGGGATGATGGTATAATTAGCCCATTAGAAACTAGAAATATTCTTATCCAAGCTTTCCAAATTGTGACAAAAAACCCTATAGAGAATCATCGATTTCCAGTTTTTAGGATGTAATTGAAATTTAAATTTAATGACCTCATATTTTAAAAGAAAAAATAGAACCTTTAATATATTAAATTTTCTCTACAACTATTTTCAGGTCTATAATGATAACGATCTTGCAGATAAAATTCAAATTAGAGCAAATGAAATTTTTAAGTGGAGATTTGAAAATAAAATTCCAAAAAATGTGCTTGATAAATATCAAAAAGTGATAAATCAGAATTCTTCAAAACCATATCTTTTCAATTCTGATGAATGTTTTTTATATGATAAGATAGAATATTATACTCCTTTTGAAATTGCGGAAAAGCTTAAAATATCACCTATGGATGTAATAAGCTATATCCAAGATAAAAAGCTTAATGCTTATAACTTGGGTAATGGGAATTATCGTATAAGCTCAACCCAATTAAATAAATTTTTAGTTAATACAGAAGAATAATTATTTGGTTATTCCAAACCACTACCTAGCTTACAAATATTCTATTATTTCTATTTATAATATTTTAATTTTGCAATCAATTAGGAAATTAAATACTTGATTTGGGTTTGATTTTTGGCTGTTCATAAAATAATAAAAATGGGAAATCCTGTTTTGAGGCAGGCGGCGTCTAAATATACCATAGATGAAATAAAACTTGATTCAACAAAAAATCTTATAGATGATATGTGGGAAACAATGAAACTAGCTGGTGGTATTGGTCTAGCAGCTCCCCAAATAGGTATTTCAAAACAATTAGCTGTAATTAAAATTGAAGAAGATTCAGATAGATATACTGGAACTCAAGAATCTGAAGAGTTTGTTATTTTTAATCCATTAATCAATTATTTACCATCTGAAAAACAAGGGTTTTGGGAAGGCTGTTTAAGTGTCCCCGGTCTTAGAGGTTATGTAAAAAGACCTAGTAAAATTAAGGTTGATTATTTAGATGAACACGCAAACGAAAAAAAAATTGTTCTCAGTGGATTTTTGGCGACTGTTTTTCAGCATGAATTGGATCATTTACGCGGGAAATTGTTTATTGATCGTATGGATGATCTAACTAAACTATCATATGAGGATGAATTTTTTGTAACAGATGATTCTGCTATTCTAGATTAATGAAAAATAAAAGTTTAAATATATGATGGCTTTTACTAAATAAATCAGTTTTGATGAATCACTTATTAGATCCAGATATTTCTTTAAATACAGATACCCACGTATACAAATTATCAAGTCGATCAGATTTATTATTTACAAGTGTTACTACTTTTGTACATCAGTTCTTTGAAAAATTTGATGCAGAAAAAATCGCGAATAAACTAGTACAATCACATCCAAGATACATTGATAGAACAGCCGAATCAGTGCTTTTAGATTGGGAAAAGTCTAGGCAGCATGGTACTAATGTACATAAAGAAATAGAAAACTGGATTGAAAAAGATATTCAACCTATTGAACCTCAATCAATAGCTGCCCTTAGATGGATCGAGAATTATAAACAAATAGAAAATATTGAAATATTTTCAGAGGTAATTATTTATAGTGTGGAACTTGGTATTGCTGGGACTATAGATTTATTGGTTTTAAATAAAATGACTGGCCAATATGAAATTGTTGATTGGAAAACTTCAAAAAAAATTAATGAAGAATCTTATAAAGGGAAAATGGGTATAAAATCAGCAACTAGGAATATAATGGATTGTAATTATTACCACTACTCTTTGCAACTTTCATTATATCGATATATACTAGAAAAATACTATGGTTTAAAAATAAAAAACCAAATGATTATTCAGCTACAAAGTGACGATGCAAAAGAATATTCATTAGAATATATGAAAGACAATATTATAGACATGCTTCGTGCATAATTGAATTCATTATGAGTTTTATAAAAAATATAAATAAAGATGGGGAAAAAATAATATTATATAAAATTGATGAAATAGGGCCTGAGGTTTTGATTTCATCTGGTAAAACAACCAAAGTAGGATTTTTAGATACTGAGACAACAGGATTAAATCCTATCAATGATAATATTATAGAGTTGGCAATAAAGATTATAGAAGTTGAAAATGATTCAGGGAAGATAGTATCAATTGTTAAGCAGTATAAATCATTTAATGATCCAGAAATTCCCATAAAAGAAGAAGTCAGATTACTGACCGGTATTGGAGATGACATGGTAAAAAATAAAAGTATAGATTGGCAATATGTTGATTTTTTATTTGAAAGTTCAGAAATCATGGTTTCTCATAATGCAAGATTTGATAGATCATTTATTGATAAATATTCAAAAGTTTCTCCTCATAAGATTTGGGCTTGCTCGATTAATGATATAGATTGGCTAGCACGTGGTTTTAGTAATACAAAGCAAGAATTACTCTGTTATTGGCACGGGTTTTATTTTGATGCGCACAGAGCGATGGATGACGTTGATGCTCTAATACATTTACTGACTCACGAACATTATTATGAATATAGACCAATTATTGAACTATTAAACAATTCTCAAATGCCAAATTATATTATCAAAGCAACAAATTTTAAGTACGATGAATTGAAAAAAAATAAAGTAAAAAATCATGGATATAAATGGAACGCAAATGACAAGATATGGTATAAAATGGTCCATTATGATTCATTAGAAAAAGAAAAAGAAATACTAACAGAAATTATTTACCAAAATAATTTTGATGGGGATATAGAAAAGATTGAACTTTCTGATAAATACAAAAATTAAAATAATCTTTTATTATGGGTTCTAATATTGCACTACTGGCAATTAGTTTAATAGCTATTTTCGGTTTTATTTCTGAATCTTTATTTCGCCGTACTAATATCCCTGATGTTATATTCCTTATAGTTTTTGGTTTCCTTTTAGGCCCTAATGGATTTGGATTTATATCTCCTAAAGATTTAGTTGATATTGCTCCAGTCTGTACAACATTTACATTATTGATTTTAATTTTTGATGGGGCATTTAATATTAACCTGGCTTCTTTAATAAGGGAATTTTCATCCAGCCTTTTACTCACTATATATAATTTTGTTATTTCAACAGTTGTTGTTGGTGGTGTGTTTTATTATATACATCATTTTCATCTTGACGGAACATCATTGATAGCATCGATGTTAATTGGTTTTTCTCTTGCTGGGGTTTCATCTTCATTTGTGATTCCAATATTAAGTCAGATAAAAGTAGGAGGAAAATTGTTTTCTAGATTAGCTCTGGAGTCAGCCCTTACAGATGTTTTTTGTATAGTTGCTACCTTATCAGTAATAGAAGTTTATACAACTGGTATATTTGGTGTTCAAAAAACACTTACTTACCTAATTGAATTATTTGCTATAGCTGGATTTATTGGAGTACTAGGTGGAATAATATGGATTGTTATCAAGGTGTTTGAAGAACAAAATTATATTATAACTATTGCATATTTAATTTTGGTTTATTTAGCGGCAGAATATTTTGGAGGGAATGGTCCTATAGCT
>CAYFIF010000103.1:0-6460 GCA_964343085.1 uncultured bacterium
CAATAGAAAAATCTAAAGAAAAATGCTGAAATATTATATATAAGCTCTTAATTAGTCTCTAATTAAATATAATCATAGCTATGGTAAATAATCTTTTAGTATTACACGGCCGAAAATCATTCCAGGGAAACAGGAGCGTTTTGGCTTCGCTTGCTATAAATAAATCTGATCTATAATTATTAAATTAATAATATAATATTAAAAATAAATGAAACTTTGGTTAATTATTGGTGCCTGCCTTGCAGGTATAGCTGTCCTAGTAGGCGCATTTGGTGCCCACGGTTTAAAAGCTAGAGTATCATCTGAAGATCTAGGTATTTTTGAAACTGCTGTTCGATACCAGATGTATCATTCTTTGGGCATTATTTTGATAAGTGTTCTTGGAATAACAAAAAGTTTCCCAGATAACATTCTACTGATGCCAGCGTACCTTATGATCGCTGGTGTTATAATTTTTTCTGGTTCTCTTTATATTTTGGTTTTAACAAATATACGCTGGCTAGGAGCGATTACGCCTTTTGGAGGTGGTCTATTGATATTTAGTTGGTTCCTCTTGGCTTTTAATATCTACCGCTCTCTGTAATAAATGATAATTATTAAAATAAAAAGCCCTCTATAAAAATAATATAAAAGGCTTTTTATTTTCTTGTCTTGATACTTGGTTTATTTCAATAAAATCATTTTTTGAGTCTGTCTATATGAACCAGAAATAAGCTCAGAAAAATACACTCCGCTCGCGAATCTGCTTGCGTCCCACTGTGCCTCATATCTGCCTACTTGTAGCTTACCATTAATGAGAGTTGCAATATTCCTCCCTGATATATCATAAACCTTAAGCGTTGTCACATCTCCTGGATTAGATCCTACATCAAATCGTATGGTTGTCACAGGATTAAATGGATTAGGATAGTTGGCATATAAATTGAATTCCTTAGGGATTGAAGAATTCGGTTCCTCAAGACTTGCGTATGACTCTACCGATGACATGATCCTGGTCATGACAAATTTAAATTCTTGCAAATCTTCCAGCTCACCCAAACCAGCTTCATCAGCAAGAAACTCTAGACATTCTTCATAAGAATAGTACCCTGATTCTTCACAAGGATAATCACTCTGGCTAGCATATAGAAGCGTGTCATCCTCTATAAAATACGATAATTCTAAATAATCAGACTCACCATATTCATCAGGATCATAGGTCAAAAATACTGAATCGGTAGTAGCATACCATTGGAAATGATTTGTATCTGTATAAGCATCGTAATAATAATAATCATCATACTCAGTGACAATTTCCATACCAGTTGAATCCCCATAAAGATAAAGACTGAAATCAAAATCATCATCGCCACCAAACATATCACCCTGCATATTTACCGCTGTCTCTTCTCCAGCAGTAAAGTGCCACATCGATGGACCAATTGTCCCTGATAGAGACATAGCTTCAGCTCCTGTTGAATCATAGAGACTTAGATTATTAAAGGTAATTGTAAAGGCAGCTGTGTCTACGCTTGACATCGAATTAAGGTCAGCATCTATGGCTTCAGACTCTATAACATCATCTCCAGAAAATGTAATGCCCTCCACCCAATCAATAACAATATCACCACTTTCAGAATCCGAAGTTGAAAAACCTACAAGTGTTGGATTTTCGATCCCAAGACTGTCAGGAGGAAAACCAAACATAAGCATGAAAAAATCCATAAAGGTCATGTTCATGATAATAATTTCAGGTCCATCATCTTCATCTTCTTCATAAAGCTCTCCCCACTGAAGGCTTGAGAGAGCGGTGTAGCTTTCATTATCATTATATCCCTCAGGCTGAGCCCCACCATAGACGTAAAGCCCGTCTAGGTATACTGAGGAAGAATGTCTCCGCCCTTCCATGTTACTTGTTTTATCATAGAACTCATTATCACCAGGGTGGTATATACCAGAGAACTCAATATTACCATAATCGCCAATAATATAGATCAACTCGCCGTCGGTTGAAACAGAGTGCGCAGAAATAGGGGCAGACATTTGGCCTACAGTCTCCCAGACATCACTATCAATGTAATAGGCGTTGATATCAGATGAGACCTCACCATTGTAGCCACCAAAGGTATACAAGACACCATCCACTATAACACCATTTGTATTAGTTGAGTCTGGCATATCAGCTAAACGAGTCCAAGACTCATCTTGGGGATCAAATTCGTAAAGATGATTGGAATAAACTTGACCTTCATCTGCATATCCTCTACCACCAAAGATATAGATCTTATCATTCCAGACTGCACTTCCCCCATAGGTTACAGGAAATGGATTAGTTAAACTAATAGAAACCTCTCCAGTAGTAGTATTAATTATTTCTACAGCATTTGTATCTGTTCTACCATTAAATAAATAGATATTACCATTAACATACTCCGCAACGGTGTATCGACGCGAGATTAAATTTTCTCCGAACATCTCCCAGGTATCAGTATCCGGGTTATATCTTTCACCGTGTGTATGAAATATTGATGAGTCACCGACTGCATCAAAATCAGCTCCACAAAATGAATATATATATTGCCCATCAGTAGTATAGGCCGCACCATAGCGAGCGTAGTTCATGCTAGATCTACTTTCGAAGATTAAAGTGTCCTCGTGGGTCCTTGTTCGACCATCATCATCACCATCACATCCAGGCCCATCTTGCCACCCGTACCAGTCACAGCCCTGGTTAATGCAGTCACCTTCATTGTTGTAGTTTCCGCAGCCATCTTCCCCATCACAGGGATCGCAATCCTCACACCCAGATCCACTACTACCATACCACTCACATCCTTGACTAGCTAAGCAATCACCCTCGCTATAATAGCTACCACATCCGTCTGCTCCGTCACAAGGTTCACAGGCCTCATCGCCGTCTCCTCCATCCATCATTTCTGGATCAAATAAATACTTTAGCTCTGTTGAATAATCACTGGCAGTTGCAGTGATCGAGCCTTCAGCCTCTTCCATACCCGCTATTGACATAGGATTTATCATACTCTGATCGCTACCTACTGTAACATGAAATAACATCTCGTCTTTTACTAATTTCCATTCACCAAGCAGGTCACCCATATCCCTTGAAGAAGTACGCGCTGGTGAGCGATAGGTTTGTCTTAGTTTATTTAAATCTTTTATAGAATGAATATTATATTCTTTTTGAATTTGATTTTTTAGCTTCCTAAGCTGTTCAGGCATTTTGTTACTTCCAAAACAAATTGCAAACATCGAAATATATATAACTATTTTTCTCATTTTGGGCCCCTATTAGTTTGTATTTATATTTTTATGTTCTACAATTTAGCTGGTAAACGGGTATTAAACATTATGAATTTGTCAGAAAATTAATTAGAACAACCTCTCCCTGGTTAAAAAAAACTTTAAAACAAATAAATTATGAATATATTGATTTTTTCATTGTTCAATCAGTACTACCTTTTCAATAATATAAATACCAAACCAAATTGTTATTTAAATATATAAAAAATACAATTCAGCGTCTTTGCCCTAGTTGTGGTAAGGAAAGCCTATTTGATTCTTGGACAAAGATGAAAGAGAAATGCAATAATTGTGGAATCCCTTTTATTCAAAATAGTGATAGTCACTGGTTTTTCCTTCTAATAATTGACAGGGGCTTATTTATTTTCCCAATAGTTCTAGGCTTCTATTTGAACATAAAACCTATGATCCTAATTTATTTATCCCTTAGTTTATTAGTTATTTTTATTATTGCTACTCCAATTAGATTGGCTATTTCTTTGGCCTTTGAATTTTATTTGAGAAATAAACTGGAAAATAATTAGTGCCCGGAGATTTTAATAAAAACAGGTACCTGGGATTTTTTATTTTATTATTTTTTGTTGTGTTTAATAATTGTGAAAAAATTGAAGAAGCACCCTTTAAGGGAACTATATTTTTGGATCCTGATATTATAGCAGATAGTGACCCCTCTACTTTTGAAAGTTTATACTACAAAGGACAAGGTTTGAGAACTATGTTTGACAGAAGAGTAGATGATTGGATTAAAACAGATGCATACCTCTTCCCTGCAAAATATGAAGATGGTCTGAATATTGAGATTCAGGTAAATCCAGAGTTTCAAAATCCCGAAATTGCCCAGATATATGCTGAAAAATTTGCTGAAGCAATTGGCAGACTATCCACAGAACTTCGAAAGAATGTTGAAACAGTTTGGATACACAGAGGAATGCAATTATTTGGAGGCGGTAACAATAATATTCTAATACACACAGACTACTCTGAAGCACACTACGAGAAACAAGGGATACTTGAAGAAGTCCTTGTTCATGAGGCCTCACACACCTCCCTTGATAAACAGCACTCAAAAAATGGTGACTGGCTTTTAGCACAAAAGAAAGATAAAAATTTTATTTCAGAGTATGCTCAAAAAAACCCAAACCGAGAAGATATAGCTGAGAGCTACCTAACTTATTTAGCAATCCGGTACAGGCCCGAAAGAATCTCCGATTCATTAAAGACTATCATAGAAAATACAATCCCAAATCGAATCAAATATTTTGATAATCAATCGTTTAATATGCATCCAATAGAATGAGTTCCTATAAAATAAATTTTTAAACCAGTTTTAAACTATATTTCAGATATTAGTATGGAGAAAATATTTTGAGATCAATACAAAAGTGGCTGGACATGTATGGAGAAAGCCATCAAAACCCACTAAATAAAAAAATTCACTGGATATGTGTACCTGCGATTATGTTTAGTATCGTAGGACTTTGGTGGTCAATCCCTCACCAAGAAATGCCGGTTATATTTTTTAATACTAAACTCAATTGGGCTATCATATTAACTACGTTAATTTTATTTTACTATCTTTGGCTTTCTCTGGCAATGGCTGTAGGAATGTTTTTTGTAGGGCTAACTCTTCTAGTTGGAAATTCTTTTTTATATACAAATTTTGATTTTCCTCTTTGGAAAATTTCATTAATTATATTTGTTGTTGCATGGGCTGGACAATTTGTCGGCCATAAGATTGAAGGCAAAAAGCCTTCATTCTTTCAGGATATTCAGTTTCTCCTAATAGGGCCAGCTTGGCTATTATCGTTCATCTATAATAAACTGGGAATAAAATACTAAACCGTAATTTCTACGAATTAAGCTCTATATATCTTTTTACATCAAATTTTGACTTACAGCCATTATAGTTCATGTATCGAATTTTTCCATAAATTTCACGTTCAAACCATGGCCGATCGTGTATTCCTCCAATGCTCCAGGCGATACCAGTATAACCGTTAGGGTCTCTCCCATCTAACTCATATTTATTATTTAAGTAGATCGCATTTTGCATTGCAATTTCTGGTGTAGCTGTCCATTCCAAAATTTTTTTAGCCCAATACATTCGCATATAGCCATGCATTTTTCCATGAGTTGTCATTTCCTTTTGTGCTGCGTTCCAGAGTAAATCATGAGTCTCAGCAGCCTCAAATTGTTCTACGTGATATGTGTATTCTCTTTCATCATTTCTATGATCATTTAATGACTCCTGAGCCCAAAGATGAAATCCCTCAAACTGATCATAGTTCTCCTCATACTCACAAAAATTGTCAGAAAGCTCTCTACGAACTATTAGCTGCTCAAGAAAAGCTTTTTTATTTTCTAGGGAGAGATCAGATTTTTGAATCTCTAGAGCAATCCTCTGGCATGATATCTGGCCAAAATGAATATAGGGGCTTAAGTTGCTGAGGGCATTTTTTGTGGGGTCATTCCTCTCAGATGTATAATTCTTAAGACTTGAATTTAAAAATTCCAATCTTTTTATTGCCTCAGACTCACCTGGTTTTATCCAGCTCACCTTGATAATGTTATTAACAAGATTCAAACCTTTATCAGTATCATTCCAATTTATTTTATAACTACTTTTCCAAACATGAGGATGCCTCACACACTTTGGTATTTCCGTTAAATATTTTGGCAGTTGCCTACCAATTTTAGGACGGATAGTATAGGCGGCATACTCCTTTTTATCTGAAGTTTCCCAAACTGGGACAATATTATGAGCATCTACCTGGTCTATCTGAATACTAGTAGAGTTAAGTACTTTTTTTATCCTGGCTTTGTATATTTTCAAAGGCGAATAATCAACAACCATATACCCTATAAAATTTTTCTTAATAAAAGATGTTACTGATATTTCAGCTGGACCATTTAATAGAACAAGCGGAATATTAAACTTTTGTAATTCTCTTTCTGTTTCAATTAAACCCTCGAACAAAAAATCATGCTGACGCCTATTTATAATTTCATATTCACCATTATACTGGAAACACACTACTAGCGGAACTTTTTCTTTAAGAGCAACTTCCTGAGCTCTTAGCAGTGCCCAGTTATCGTTTATACGTTTATCTCTAATCATCCAATAGGCAACTGCTTTGCCCTTAAAAGAACTACTACGTAA